>JBCBXS010000422.1:0-2341 GCA_039816475.1 Pseudomonadota bacterium
GCGGATCGACGGCACGCGGTACCCGCGCCTGGCGCGCCGGATGTGGCTGCTGTGCGAGCTCGGGCTGTTTTATATCGGCGCGCCGCTTGGCATCATCTGGGCGATCCACACGTGGGGCATCCCGCTGTTTGTTGCCCTGCAGCCGGTGCTCCTCGGGTTCATCGCCTACCTGCTCTGGGATGACAGTTTCAAGCTGCGCAACGAACTGGCGATCGGGATCAGCCTGCGCGCCGTGCTCTTCATCGCAGCCGTCTTCATCGTGCTCGGCGGCGCGGTTGCGGCTGCGACCTACATCCTCTTCCCCGGGCTCTGGCTGTCATTCCCGCGGTTCAATCCAAACCTCTGGCTGTTCGTGATGGCAGCCTATCCGGTGCTCTCCGTCATCCCTCAGGAGCTCGTCTACCGGACGTTCTTCTTCCATCGCTACGGCCCGCTGTTTGGCGATCTCGGTTGGCTTGCGATCCTCGTCAACGGCGCGCTGTTCGGCTTCGCGCATGTGATCTTCGGTAATGTCATCGCGGTTGCCGGCACGGTCGTGCTCGGCTGTATCCTCGCGTTCCGCTATGAGGCCACGCGATCGATCTGGGCGGTGTGGCTCGAGCACAGCCTCTGGGGCTGCCTGATTTTCACAATCGGTCTTGGACGATTCTTCTTCACCGGCGTCTCAAACCTGAACTGAGCCGCCGGCCGACGACGACCGGCGGCCTGTCTGAGCCGTTGCACGCTCAGGTGTCGGCTGGCGGTGGTGGCAACGTCGATGACACGGCGGGGACGTTGAGCGCAGTGTCAAGGTACGCCGCCACGCTCGGCTGGGCCGCAATGGCTGCTGAACCTTCGGGGCTTATCCGCGTGTAAAACAGGATCGGGACGAGCAGCGCATCGGCGATTTGCATGCGCTCTGCGGCAAAAGCCTTCCGTTCGACACCCGATGCAACCACGCCGAGGAGCCGTTCGACTTCCGGGACGATTGCGTCGATCGCATCGCGGTCCGGCTCTCCGTTCTCGCCTTTTGGAAACAGGTAGGCGAACACGTATTGGCGGATCAGGACTGGCTCAATGGCTGTCTGGATCAACGACACCCACTGGTCGTGTCTTGCTGCCTCAGACGCGTTTGAAGGCGCGAGGTCTGTGCCATCGAACGCGGCATCGATATAGCGGCAGATCGAAACCGACTCGCCGATTTCGATGTCGCCATGCCGGAGCACAGGGACTTTACCCAACGGGTGCACGGCCTTAGCCAAGCCCTCGTGAGGATTGGTCGGAACCAACGCTGCAGACACACCCTTTAAGGCAGCTGCAATGCGGACGGCCCAGACGAAGTTGCTCTGCGGAAAGCCATGGATTTCGATCATGGTTCGCTCCTTAAGCGTTTGAGGATCGCGAGAGCGGCATGCTCTCAATCCAATGACGCGCGAGAAGCGATCGTTTCGACAGGCAGCCGCAACTATTGCTTCTGCGACAAGAGCTCGGGCAGCCGTGCGAGGTAGGCCGCGTGGTCAGGCCGCTGCGCAAGTGCGATGGCGCGGGAGATGGCCTCGGTTGCGTCGTCGCCGAGCGCCAGCGCAACGTGTGCGGCGACCGCCCAGTAGGGTTGATACTCGGCAACGGCTTTCGGATCGAGGCCGCCGAGCACGGTGCGTGCGCGATCAAGTTCGCCGGCTTCGTAAAGTGCGCCGGCGTACGCGACGGTGGCGCCGATGCTCGGTGCGATCGTGGCGAGCGCTTCGTAAAGCCGAAGAATGCCGGGCCAGTCCGTCCGGCCTGTGCGTTTTCGATCGAGATGTGCTGAGAGGATCGCCGCTTCGATCTGATAACGACCGGGCTGGCCGAGATGCGCGGCGACGCGCAGGGCCTCCTCGCCATCTGCGATCGCATCCGCATCCCACAGAGCCGGCTCTTGCTGACTAAGCGGCACGAACGTTGGCCGGTCAGCGGCCTTGCGTGCCTCGCTGAGGAGCATCAGCGCGAGCAGACCTTGCGTTTCGCCGGTCTTCGGCATCAGCGCCGTCGCGAGGCGGGCAAGCCAGATCGCCTCGGCCGAAAGGTCTCGCGGCTTGCCGTCCGGCTGAGCATCTGCCGGTGCACCATCGGCAATCGTGTAGGCGGCGTAAATGGCGTCGAGCACACTCGGCAACCGCTCCTCAAGCGTGCTCGCTTCGGCCAGATCGAACGGAATGCGGGCGTCCCTGATCTTGGCCTTCGCGCGGACCAGGCGCTGCCCCATCGTCGGCGCGGGAACGAGGAACGCAGATGCGATCTCGGACGCATTGAGACCAAGCAGTGTCTGCAACATCAAAGGCGCACGGATGCTCGCGTCGATCGCCGGGTGCGCGCAGACGAG
>JBCBXS010000423.1:0-2333 GCA_039816475.1 Pseudomonadota bacterium
TCAACCTAATCGCGATGATCGTCCTTGCCGTTGCGATCTACATGCTGCTCGCGCCCGTGGTCATCAGCTAAGGCGCAGCGACATCTTCGCGATCGTCTTCGCGTAAACGCCTGCTTTGTTCCAGGCCTTGATCACACGATAATTCGGCTGCCCCGGTTGCCATCCCGCGCCGCGCTTCCAGCCGTAAGCGCGCAGGTAATTGGCGGTCGATGCGAGCATATCAGGGACACTGCGGACGAGATCACGGCGACCGTCGCCATCGTAGTCGATCGCGAACCGATCGTAAGAGCCCGGCAAAAACTGCACCTGCCCGATCTCGCCGGCCCAGCCGCCGCGCATCTGCCGCGGGCTCATGTCACCCTTCTGGACGATCCGCAGCGCTGCCAGCAGATGCCCTCTGAAGAACGAGGCCCGCCGGCAGTCGTAGGCAAGTGTGGCGATCGACTGGATGATCGAGTACTTGCCGTTGCCTGAGCGGCCGAAGTCCGTCTCCAAACCCCAGATCGAGATCAGGACTTCGCGCGGGACACCGAACCGTTTCTCGATGCGGTTCAGAAGGCCGGCGTAGCGCTTCAGCCGCGTGCGGGCCCGCTTCATCAGGTAGGCGCCGACGCGACGCTTATAGAACTGCGCGAACGAGAGCTTGAACGAGCGCTGCGACCGGTCCCGCCGGATCACGCGGCGATCGTAGGCGACGCCCGCCAATGCCCGATTGATGGTGCGCTTCGAGATGCCCTTTGCCGCAGCCTCTGCCCGGTACTTCGCGAGCCACGACTGGAAGCCTGCGCCTGAGTTGCCGCAGGACTGCGCGGCCGCCGGTTGCGCTGCGAGCAATGCAGCAAGGCAGACCGAGACTGCGAAACCCGTCATGCGCGCAATAGCAGTGGCAGAGAGCAACATCGGCGAACCTCCTCGCGGGACCTTGCGAGCCGGGCGCCCGGCGTCCCTCGGTCTGCGCTCGCTGACCATATTGCCTGCAGCGGTGTCAACGTGATGAAGTCTCGACAAGCCCACCGCAACCCGGACTTTGCCATGACGCAGCCGACCGACGCCTCTCGCGCCCTTCACCTGAATGCTAGAGACAACGTGGTCGTCGCCGTCGATGGGGTGCCGCCCGGCGGTTCGGCGCATGGGATCGCGGCGACCGGCCGGGTTCTGCGCGGGCACAAGATGGCGATTGCAAAGATCGAAGCGGGCGCGCCGATCCTGAAGTTCGGACAGATTATCGGCTTTGCCGACGGCGAGATCGCGCCCGGTGATCACGTCCACACCCACAACTGCCGTTACGCCGAGTTCGACCGCGATTACGCGTTTGCCACTGCGCAGCGCGCGCCTGAACCGGTGACCGCGCCTCAGCCGACATTCGAAGGCTTTGCGCGCACTAACGGGCGCACCGGCACGCGTAACTTCATCGGCATTCTGACCAGCGTGAACTGTTCAGCCTCTGTCGCGCGGCTGATGGCGGATCGCATCAACCGATCCGGCATGCTTCGGGACTATCCGAACGTCGATGGCGTTGCCGCATTCGTGCATGGCACTGGATGCGGAATGGCGCCGACCGGCGACGGCTTCGATGCGTTTCAGCGGACGATGTGGGGTTACGCTTCGCATCCGAACTTCGCCGGCATCCTGCTCGTCGGTCTCGGCTGCGAGACGTTTCAAATTGCGCGCATGAAAGAGGCCTACGGCATTGAGGATGGCGACAGCTTTCGGACGATGACGATCCAGGACACCGGTGGTACGCGCGCTACGATTGAAGCTGGCGTCGAGCGTATCGAAGAGATGTTGCCGGCAGCGAACGCGATGCGTCGCCAAACGCGGCCGGTCTCCGAACTGACAGTCGCGCTGCAGTGTGGCGGCTCGGACGGCTATTCCGGGATCACGGCAAACGCCGCGCTCGGTCACGCGACCGATCTGCTTGCAGCGCACGGCGCAACCGGCGTGCTTGCAGAAACGCCCGAGATCTACGGTGCCGAACATCTGCTGACGCGAAGGGCTGCGACGCCGGAGGTCGGCCAAAGGCTCGTCGATATTATCGGTTGGTGGCGCGATTACACCCAACGCAACTCGGGATCGATGGACAACAACCCGTCGCCCGGAAACAAAGCCGGCGGCCTGACGACAATTCTTGAAAAGTCTCTTGGCGCCGCGGCCAAGGGCGGGACGACGACGCTCAACGGTGTCTACCGCTATGCCGAGCGCGTCACGGCGAACGGCTTCACGTTCATGGACACGCCCGGATACGATCCGGTGTCGGTCACCGGGCAGGTCGCGGGCGGCTGCAATGTCGTTACCTTTACGACCGGTCGTGGCTCTGCGTTTGGCTGCAAGCC
>JBCBXS010000424.1:0-2331 GCA_039816475.1 Pseudomonadota bacterium
TCCAGATGTCAGCCTGTAACTCGTCCGGCGCGCACATCATGATGAAGTCTGCCCACGCCGCAGCGTCGGCAACGGACTTCACCTGCAGGCCGGCGCTCTCGGCTTTCTGCGCCGACGCGGAGCCCGGACGAAGCGCGATTGCGATGTTCTCGGCGCCGGAATCCTTCAGGTTCAGCGCGTGCGCGTGGCCCTGACTGCCATAGCCGACGACCGCGACCTTCTTGCCTTTGATGAGATTGATATCCGCATCGCGATCATAATAGACGCGCATCGTCGTTTGGCCTCCTCGCACCACACATTCTGACGTTTTTGGATTGGCCGTGAGGCGTAGCGGATCGCGATCTCTGTGCCAACGAAAATCGCGGAACCTCGCACTCGATCAATCTCGGAACGACGCACGGCCCGGCCGAGTTGGTTTACCGACAGCAGTACTGAAAGGCCGAGACGATGGACGATGATCGTGTGCGCGAATTTGAAACCGGGCTTTGGCTCGGCGATGCGGAGCACTATCGGACCACCGTCGCCGACGACTGTGTGATGGTGCTGCCCGAGGCGCCGTACGTGCTCACGGGGACAGAAGCGATCGAGGCCGTTGCAGAGACGCCCCGATGGTCAGACGTGTCGTTGCAAGACCTGCGCATTTCACGGCCCGAAGAGGGGTTGATCGTGCTGGCGTATACCGCTGTCACCGAGCGCGATAGCGGCGGAGGAGCGTTCCGCGCGCGGTGCTCATCGACGTACCGACGATTGGAACCCGATACGTGGCGGGTCGTGCAACATCATCAGACCGCTGTGCGCGCCGACGAGACCTGAGTGGTCTCCGCTGAAGCGGTGATAACTGACCATCCCCGCGGGGTGGGCTTCACCCGACCGACGTGTATCATCGACTGACCCCGGCGCCATTCTGCGCTGCGGACACGAGGGTTCACGGCGGGCTTGCAACATGAAACGGATTTTGGTGACGGGCGGCGGGGGCTTTCTCGGTTCGCATCTCTGCGACCGTCTTCTCAGCGAAGGCCATGAAGTCATCTGCGCCGACAACTTCTTCACCGGGACGCGCGGCAACATTCGTCATCTGCTGAAGCACGAAAACTTCGAGCTGCTCCGTCACGACATCACGTTTCCGCTCTACGTCGAAGTCGACCAGATTTATAATCTCGCCTGCCCCGCCTCGCCGATCCACTACCAGCACGATCCGGTCCAGACGACGAAAACGTGCGTGCATGGCGCGATCAATATGCTGGGTCTCGCTAAGCGCGTGAACGCTCGCGTGCTGCAGGCGTCGACATCTGAAGTCTACGGCGACCCCGACCAACATCCTCAGACCGAGGACTACTGGGGACACGTCAATCCGATCGGCAGCCGCAGTTGCTACGACGAAGGCAAGCGGTGCGCTGAGACGCTGTTCTTCGATTACCACCGCCAGCACGACCTAGAGATCAAGGTCATGCGCATCTTCAACACCTACGGGCCGCGTATGCATCCGAACGACGGGCGCGTCGTCTCGAACTTCATCGTACAGGCGCTGAAGGGTGAACCGATCACGATCTACGGCGACGGATCGCAGACGCGGAGCTTCTGCTACGTTGACGACCTGATCGAAGGCATGGTCCGCCTGATGGCAAGCCGCGCGGCATTCCCGGGACCGATCAACATCGGCAACCCAGGCGAATTCACGATCCGAGAACTGGCTGAACACGTCGTCCGGCTTGTCGGCGGCTCGGCACGCTTCGAATTTCACGAGATGCCGGAGGATGATCCCAAGCAACGCCAGCCGGACATTTCGCTCGCAAAATCCGAACTCGGCTGGGAACCAACAGTCTCGCTCGAAGACGGTCTCAAAGAGACGATCGCCTACTTCCGCAAGCTGCTGAATGAGTAAGGTTCGACTAAGCCTCGGCCCGGCCCGGGTTGGCTAAGCGACCGTCAACCGCTCGAATTTCATCCGGCCGGTCAGCACACCGACCCCGATAGAAATCGCCGGCTGAATTTCGTGGAGCCCTCGCACGAAATGATACCGGGCCCGATAAAGCGGATCATGTTGCCCAATCTGACGCGACGCCGCCGTATCCGAGCGATCGCCGACATCGGCCTCTTGATGAATGAGCGCCGGGACGACCTGATGAACTTTAAGCGCGTGGAAAACGGACCCGCGGACCGGGTTGAAAAGGAAGTGGTCGATGGGAAGGTTGATCCGCTCGAACTTGCGAAGGCAGTACTCAGCGCCGACCCGCGAGAGGATATAACCGGCACCACCGACATGCAGCGAGTGCATTCGACGGATTGTACGATCACCGAGCGCCGTTGACTGTGTTCCGAGGAACAGACCGC
>JBCBXS010000425.1:0-2318 GCA_039816475.1 Pseudomonadota bacterium
TGTCGACGAAGCGCCGGTGTTGATCTCGAACGGCAACCCCCGCGAGCGCGGCACGCTTGATGGCGGCAAGCGTCACTACGCGATCTGGAAAGATCCGCATCCGAAGCCGTCGTATCTCTTCGCGCTTGTCGGCGGCAATCTGACGTCGATCGCGTCAGACTTCACGACCGCCAGCGGTGACCGTGTCGATCTGACGATCTACGTCGAGCCTGGACGCGAAGACCGCTGTGGCTGGGCGATGGACTCGCTCAAGCGTTCGATGCGTTGGGACGAAGTGCGTTTCGGACGCGAGTACGATCTTGATGTCTTCAATGTTGTGGCCGTTGCCGACTTCAACATGGGCGCAATGGAGAACAAAGGCCTCAACGTCTTTAACGACGCCCTCGTGCTCGCCTCACCGAAGACGGCGACGGACGGGACGTATCTCGCAATCGAATCCGTCATCGCACATGAGTACTTCCACAACTGGACCGGCAACCGCATCACCTGCCGAGACTGGTTTCAGCTCTGCCTGAAGGAAGGGCTCACGGTCTATCGCGATCAGGAATTCTCAAGTGACGAGCGATCGCGCGGCGTCCAGCGCATCGGCGATGTGCGCCAACTTCGCGCCAGCCAGTTCCCAGAAGACGCCGGCCCACTGGCCCACCCCGTCCGGCCGGCGAGCTACATCGAGATCAACAACTTCTACACGGCAACGGTCTACCAGAAGGGTGCCGAGCTCGTCCGCATGATCGCGACCATCGTCGGCGAAAAGAGCTTCCGCGTCGGCATGGACCTCTACTTCGATCGCCATGACGGAGATGCCGCCACGATCGAAGACTTCCTCGCGTGCTTCGAGGAGGCAAGCGGCACATCGCTCAAGCAGTTCGCTCAGTGGTACCATCAGGCGCGCACGCCGGAGGTCATCTGCCGCCTCGCCTACGACCGCTCGAAGGCAACCGCCGAGCTGACGGTCGAACAGATCAATCCCGAGACACCTCAGAAAACCAAGCCGAAACCGCTGCATATTCCAATCGCCATGGCGCTGTTCGATCCCGACGGCCATGAGATCGAGATTGGCGATGCGGCGCCAAAGGGCTACGCGGACGGCGTACTGCACCTGACCAAGGCGCGGCAGGTCTTCAAGTTCAAGGGGATCGACAAGCGGCCGATGCTGTCGGTGCTTCGCGGGTTCTCAGCACCGGTCAAGATGACGACGCCGGCGAGCGAGCGGCAGCTTGCTTTCCTGATGGCAAACGAGACCGACGCGTTTGCCCGATGGCAGGCCTCGAATGACCTGATCACGCGCCTACTCATCGCGCAGACGAAGCGCGGTGACATCGACGCGATTGAGGATCGGCTGCAGATCTTTGCCGAAGCGCAGGCCGCCATCCTGTCCGATGATACGCTCGAGGCTGCCTACCGCGCCGAGATCCTAAGACTGCCGAGCGAGACCGACATCGCCCGCGAGTTGCAGCGCAACGTCGACCCGGACGCGATCCACACCGCGCGAAACGATGTCATGAGCCGCCTTGCCCGGATCAACGCGAAGCTACTGATCCGCCTCTACGAAGAGAACGAGGTCACCGAGGCCTATGCGCCAACGCCTGAACAGGTTGGCGCGCGGGCACTTCGCAACGGCACGCTGACGTATCTGGCCGCGCGAAACTCCGCCGCCGATCGCGCGCGCGTGTCGGCGCACTTTGAGGGCGCAAAGAACATGACCGACCAGGCAATCGCGTTCTACCTGCTGGCCCATTCCGGCAGCAAGGCACGCGCCGCCGCCCTCGATACGTTCTACGAGCAATGGTCCGATGACCATCTCGTCCTCAACATGTGGTTCTCGGCGCAGGCGACATCGCCCAATCCGGCGACGCCCGGTCGCGTCCGTAAATTGCTCAAACACCCGAAATATTCGGCAACCACGCCAAACAAAATCCGCGCCGTGGTTGGCGGTTTCGCGATGATGAACCCGGTACAATTCAATCGGGCTGACGGCGAAGGCTACGCGCTCGTCGCCGAACAGATCCTCGCGACCGACGCTATCAATCCGCAGGTGGCAGCGCGCCTCTGCAACGCGTTCCGGAGCTGGCGTTCGCTCGAAGCCGGCCGGCGGAAAAAAGCACGCGCCGCGGTAAAAAAGATCGCAAGCACGCCCGACCTGTCGCGTGACGTGCAGGAGATCGCGATGAAAATCCTTGACTAGAGTCGTTTGAGTCGCGGCGAAGCACTTCGACAGCCGGAATAACGGGGACAGCCGCCCGCCCGCCTGTCCGGCGCAGATGCGCTGACGACTGCTGATTTATTCTCCCTCGACACCTAAGGGGGTGTCAGCGACA
>JBCBXS010000426.1:0-2312 GCA_039816475.1 Pseudomonadota bacterium
ATCGCATCTCCGGGTCGGCTGGCGGCAACTGCGCGCGCAATCGCTTTGCTGTCGTCGCGACTGTCGTCTGCGACGGCGCCGTAGCTCGAAGCGCTGATCTCACGCGCGATCGCCGTCCCACCGAGCGACAAGAATACGCCGCTCAGCAGCAGACCAACGAGCAGACGCGCCCTCATGCTGGTTGTGCCTCACCCGCCGCGGCCGGCGCAGAACGCCCGCGCGGCACCGACGCAAACGCCCGCGCGTAACTTGCGAGCACAACGCCGAAGAAGAAGTAGTACGGCACGCTGTTGAACGGCTTTTCGAATGCGTCTTCGCCGATCGAAAACATCCAGATCGAGGCCGCGTAAGCGAGGATCGTCAGCAGCACAACGCGGAACGTCTCATCGCCCGCCCGCGTGACAAAGCGGTAGAGTTTTAGCCAGCGCAGCAACAGCATCGTCTGCAACCAGATATAGGCTGCAAGCCCGATCAGGCCGAGGCGGGCTGCAAACGAGATCGTCGAGTTGTGCGGCTCGCGCACGACGGCCCCTTCGACGTTGACGAAGTCGGTGAGCGGGATGCCGTAGCCGAGGCCAAACAAGAGATACAGCGGGTCCGCCGTCAGATCCGCGAAGATCTTTGACCACCAGCCGAGCCGTTGCTGAAACCCGCTGGCCGCGCCCGCGACCATGTCCTCACCGCTGGCCCCGATGCCCACGATCGACAGAAGGTGCTTACCGAGAAACTCGAGCGAGAATTTCTCGCCGAGGCGGCCGGTGATCTCAACGCCACTGAGCAGGATCAACGTCAGTGCCGCGATGCCGAACAGCCCGCCGAGGCTCAGCCGACCAACTGCCTGCGGCCGGAAGACGAGCAGGATCATCAGCAGGGCTGCGAACTGCAAATAGCTCGAGCGCATCTGATAGATGACGATGCAGTAAAGGATCAGCCCGCCGGCAATCAGCGTTGCGGGCAGGCCGAATACCGGACGCCGGGCAAGCAGCAGATGCACGCCCGCCGTCATCGACCAGATCGACCCCGAGATGTAGTTGAACATGATCGGGATCGAATAGCCCGCCGGCGCCGTCACGGTCGGTGAAAGGCCGCTCAGCGTATCGCGGAACGGATAGCCGAGCGCGTAGACGAGCCCGAGCAGCGCCAGGGTGCGAATGGCCCGCGCGAAGCGATCGAGAAATCCCGGCGTCATTGCAGTGACGAAGCCGATCCAGATGTAGGTCAGCATCAGCATGTGCGAGGCGTCGCGGGCCGCCCAGATGCCGTGCTCCCAGATGCCAAGCGTCAGGCGGACAATTCCGAGCAGCAGAATGATCAATAGCGGGGTCGCTGGTGCCGCGCGGAGGAACGCCGGACCGTGACGCACGTCGATCAGGAATGTCGCAGCGAAGACCAGGATCACGACTTCCGCGAGCGGCAGGCCGATGCCGCCGGTGGGCGGAATGCGGATCAGCATGAAGCCGGCGTCGAACAGGAGATAGCAGCCGACAAAGACGAGCATCAGCGTCGCGCGCACATCCATAAGCTGGCGGACGGTCACGACGCGGCTCCGGGTCTGACGGTTGGTCCTTGGGCTGGCGGACGAAGCGGATCGCTTGCTGCCACACCTGGGGCCGGACGGCCGAAAAAGTCGCTGGCGAGCGGCAGGAAGCCGAGGATCGCAATGCCGACGAAGATAATCTGCGCGAGCACTGCGCCGGTGATCCCGAACATCGCAATGAGTGGAATGGTCAGCGCGGCGGAGGCAATGGCGCCGGCCGCGGTCGCGATGAACTCAACGCGGGTCCGGTGCATCGCCCATGCGGCGTAGACGAAGCACGCCTTGCCGAGCTCGAGCATCATGGCGACTGCATAGAGCGCGACGACCGCTCCGTGGCCGGCATACTCGGCCCCGTACACCGTCGTCAGAGCCCAGTCGCCGAACAGGCCGATGACAAAGAGGACGACCGCCAGCGGCAACATCAGGGCCGTCACCACGATCTTCAGGAACGACAACAAGCCCGCCGCGCCACCTTCCATGAAGGCCCGGCTCGCCCGCACGTTGATCAGATTGCCAAGGCCCTGAAGCGGCACGTTAACGAGCATCACAAGCTGCTCGGCTGCACGCAGAATGCCGACCTCGGCGAGCCCCAGCCAACTGCCGACTGCAACGCTGACGAAGTTCTCACGGCCAATGACGAGGGCAAGCGAGGCGACAAGCCAGCGCGCAAACACCCAATGCCGCCAGAGGACGCGCTTGATCATCCGCCAGCCGGCAAGCGGCAGCCTGTAGACCGCGAGACCGACCATCGCCGGCAGAAGCGTCGCGGCAAACA
>JBCBXS010000427.1:0-2304 GCA_039816475.1 Pseudomonadota bacterium
CAGGATAGTAGCAAACGCCGAGTTCAGGCCCGGTGGTCGCAGTGGGATCGTCGCTCATGAAGCCGTGCTCCTCGTCGAGTGCCGTAGATCGCCGGCAAGCGTTGCAACTGCTGCAACGTCCGTCGCGTCGGCAAGCCCGATCAGACGCGCGCACCGTCCGTCGTGAAGAGCATTGCGCGCGAACCGTCGATGCCGACTGTTGCCTGTTCGCCGTCGGTTGTCATCGCGTGGCCCTTCTGTTCGACGGTGAGCTGCCCGCCGGAGCCAACGCCAAGGTAGAGATAGGAGACGCCGCCAAGTTGTTCGACCATATTTGCGACGCCCGTGTACTGCGTTGCGCTGTCGTCGCTGCCGACGAAATGCTCGGGGCGGATGCCAACGTCCACGGTCGTACCCTTGGCGGGGACGTCGCCACGAACCGGCACGCTCAGTGAGAGATTTGAAAGATCGGGGATACGGACTGTCGCCGTTCGCGTGCCGCCGTCAGCCGTCATGCCGGCATCTTCGACGACACCGCGCAGAAAATTCATCCGTGGCGATCCGATGAAGCCCGCGACGAACGCGTTGTCTGGATCGTCATAAAGCGCAATCGGCGAGCCGAATTGTTCCAGACGGCCACTGCGCAGGACGACGATCCGGTCTGCCAGCGTCATTGCCTCGGTTTGGTCGTGCGTGACGTAGATCATTGTCGTGCCGAGGTCGCGATGCAGCTTCGCGATCTGCAGGCGCATCTGGACGCGCAACTCAGCATCGAGGTTCGAGAGCGGTTCATCGAAGAGGAACACCTTCGGCTCACGAACGATCGCGCGCCCGATCGCGACGCGCTGGCGCTGGCCGCCCGACATGGCCTTGGGCTTGCGGTCGAGCAGCGGCGTGAGCTCGAGGATCTCGGCGGCCCGGTCGACGCGGCGCTTGATATCGGCCTTCGGGTGGCCCGTCATTTTGAGCCCGAACGCCATGTTGTCGTAGACTGTCATATGCGGATAGAGCGCATACGACTGGAAGACCATGGCGACGCCGCGGTCGGCAGGCTCGACGTGCGTGACGTCCTCGCCGCCAATCGACAGGGTGCCGGAGGTCGTCTCTTCGAGCCCGGAGACCAGCCGCAGAAGTGTCGACTTTCCGCAGCCTGACGGCCCGACAAACACAATGAACTCGCCGTCGTTGATCTTGAGATCGATGCCGTGAATGACATCGACCTGGCCAAACGATTTCGTCACACTGGAAAGTTCAAGGCCGGCCATGGGAGCTCCGTTTCCTCAGCCAATGCACGGATCGTTCGTCTTTCGCGATCGCTTCTCGTGGTCGGCTCTGGAGCCACTTGGCCGTGCGCCCGAATGGGCGTCAAGCGCAGGCGGGTGCCGGGGCCGCGCTCGCAGGGCTGCGCGGTTGACAGTCATGGCGCGTCCCGAAATTGTGCGAGAAGGCCGCTTGGCGAGACGAGACGTCTCATTCCGCTAGTGCGGCGCCATAAAACGGCACGCACTTTAAGCGTGGCCGATTAGGGAGAAACGCGATGTGGAACCACCTCAAGCGGGTGGCGGCCGGACTTGTTCTGTCTGCCGCAATGTCGGGCGCCGCGCTCGCCAATGAGCTCGTCATCAACTTCGACGATCCGAACCCGAAGCCGAAGCAGGGCTTCATGGCGGCGGTCGAGAAGTTCAAGAAGGCCAACCCGGACATCAAAGTGACGGTCAATATTAACGACCGCGAAGCGCACAAGACTGCAATCCGGAACTTCCTCTCAGCCGACGCGCCGGACATCACCGCCTGGTACCCTGGCAACCGCATGGCGCCGTTCGTCAACGCGGGCCAGTTCGAGGATATCTCCGACCTCTGGAAAGAGCAGGGTTGGAGCGAGAGCTTTGCTGCCATCAAGCCGACGATGTCGATGAACGGCAAACAGTGGGGCGTGCCGTACTCCTACTACCAGTGGGGCATCTACTACCGGAAAGACATCTTCGAGAAACTCGGCATCGCCGTGCCCAAGACGTGGGACGCGTTTCTCGCAGCCTGCAAGAAGCTGAAGGACAACGGCATCACGCCGCTGACGATTGGCACGAAGTTCCTTTGGCCGGCCGCGGGCGTCTTCGATTACCTGAACCTCCGCACGAACGGCTACGAGGTCCACAACGACCTGACGGCCGGCAAGATCAAATACACCGATCCACGGATCAAAGCCGTCTTCGAGAAGTGGGAGCAGCTCGTCCGCCCCGGTTACTTCATCGAGAACCATGCGACGCTTGCCTGGCAGGATGCGCTTGCGCCGTTCGTGAAGGGCGAGGCTGCGATGTACGTGATGGG
>JBCBXS010000428.1:0-2298 GCA_039816475.1 Pseudomonadota bacterium
GCCCCCTTCATCGAAATCGGCACCAAAGTCGCCCAGGGCGATACGCTTTTGATTATCGAAGCCATGAAGACGATGAACCACATCCCTGCGCCCCGCGCCGGGACCGTCACTCAGATCCTTTGCGAGAACGAGCAGCCAGTGGAATTCGGCGAGCCGCTCGTCATCATCGAGTAGGCCGTGACAATCGCGCAGACCCGCCGCGTTCGCCGGAGCCCGAGTGATGTTTGACAAGGTGCTGATTGCAAACCGCGGCGAGATTGCGCTGCGCATTCAGCGTGCGTGTCGAGAGCTCGGGATTGCGACCGTCGCAGTCCATTCGACCGCTGATGCTGACGCCATGCACGTGCGCCTCGCCGACGAGAGCGTCTGCATCGGCCCCGCGCCTGCCGCCGAGAGCTATCTCAACATTCCGCGGCTGCTGGCCGCCTGCGAGATCACCGGCGCCGAGGCAATCCATCCCGGATACGGCTTCCTGTCTGAAAACGCGCGGTTTGCTGAAATCCTCGAGGGCCACGGCATTACGTTCATCGGCCCGACGGCGAACCATATCCGCGTCATGGGCGATAAGATCGAGGCGAAGGAAACAGCCAAACGGCTCGGCATCCCGGTGGTGCCCGGCTCCGACGGGGGCGTCGAGACTGTCGACGACGCCAAGCGCGTGGCCGCAGACATGGGCTATCCGGTCTTGATCAAGGCGGCATCCGGCGGTGGCGGCCGGGGCATGAAACTCGCCGAAAGCGAGGACGAGATCGCAACGGCGTTCTCGACGGCGCGGGCTGAAGCCAAAGCCGCATTCGGCGACGACACCGTCTACATAGAGAAGTTTCTCGGCAAACCCCGCCACATCGAAATCCAGGTCTTCGGCGACGGCCGCGGCGACGCGGTCCACTTCGGCGAACGGGATTGCTCGCTTCAGCGCCGCCACCAAAAGGTCTGGGAAGAGGCGCTCTCGCCGGCCCTCAACAACGAGCAGCGCGGCCGCATCGGCGAGACAGTCGCCAAGGCGATGCGTGAGATGGAGTACCGCGGCGCCGGCACCGTCGAGTTCCTCTACGAGAACGGCGAATTCTACTTCATCGAGATGAACACGCGGCTGCAGGTGGAGCATCCGGTGACCGAGATGATCACCGGCCTCGACCTTGTTATCGAACAGATCCGCGTTGCAGCCGGCGCGGAATTGAGCGTGAAGCAGTCCGACGTCACGTTCTCCGGTCACGCGATCGAATGCCGGATCAACGCTGAAAACCCTGAGACCTTCAGGCCGTCTCCAGGGCGCATCACCTATTGGCATCCGCCGGGCGGGCTCGGTGTCCGCGTCGATTCCGGTGCCTATCAGGGCTACCGAATTCCGCCGAATTACGACAGCCTGATTGGCAAGTTGATCGTCCAGGGCAAGACGCGGAACGAATGCCTGATGCGTCTGAAGCGGTGCCTCAACGAATTCGTCATCGACGGCATTGAGACGACCATCCCACTTTTCGCCCGCCTCGTCAGCGAGCCTGATATCGTCAACGGCATGTACGACATCCACTGGCTGGAGAAATTTCTTGCCGAAACCGCGCCCGAGCCCACGTAGACTGACGCCTCGGGCTGGAACGGGGCGGCCGCCGGTCGATGCGCGCCCTGTCACGCGGGATGACGAACGCGAAGGAACGGTGACCCATGATCCGCTGGGCCATCTCGACCTCGGATTGACCATGCAGGCGCCTGAAGACATCGCGGTGCGCGAACTCCTGAACGCCTATGCGCACGGCGTCTTCCCGATGGCGGCAAGCGCGTCGACGCCCGAGCTGTACCTTCAGGACCCGGAATGGCGCGGTGTTCTCCCGCTCGGCGATATTCGTGTGCCGAAGCGGCTCGCGCGGACGATCCGGCAAGCGCCCTACGAGATCCGCATCAACACCGACTTCGACGGCGTGATCGACGGGTGCGCTGAGGAGACGCCTGAGCGCGGGAGTACGTGGATCAATCAGGAGATCCGCCAGCTCTATCGCATCCTGTTCGAACGCGGCCATTGTCACACGGTCGAGGCCTGGTCCGACGGCAAGCTGGTCGGTGGGCTCTACGGCGTGGCGCTCGGCGGCGCGTACTTCGGCGAGAGCATGTTCACACGGGCGCGCGACGCCTCGAAGATCACGCTGATGTACCTCTGCGCGCGGCTGATCCGCGGCGGTTTTGTGCTGCTCGACACACAGTTCATCACGCCGCATCTCGCGCAGTTTGGAACCGTCGAGATCCCGCGCCGTGAGTTCAAGGTGCTGCTCAATATCGCGCTCGGCCGGAAGGGCGACTATCACG
>JBCBXS010000429.1:0-2293 GCA_039816475.1 Pseudomonadota bacterium
ACGGCGCGTGAGTGTGTTGAACTCCATCTCCTGTAAAAAGCCGAGCAGCGTCTCAGAGACCGGATCCTGGATGCCGATGTCAGGGGCCGACACCTCAAGAGGGACGTCGTCCTTGAGCGTCACGAGCTGTCGCGACACGCGGGCCTGGTCCGCGAACGCGATGAGCTTCTCACGGCGCTTGGGCTGTTTGATCTCTTCAGCGCGTGCGAGCAGCATGTCGAGATCGCCGTACTCCTGGATGAGCTGTGCCGCAGTCTTAATCCCGATCCCCGGCACGCCCGGGACGTTGTCGACGGAATCGCCCGCGAGCGCCTGGACATCGACGACGCGGCCGGGCTCGACCCCGAACTTTTCAAACACCTCGTCCTCGCCGAGGATCACATTCTTCATCCCGTCGAACATCTTGATGCCCGGGGAGACGAGCTGCATCAGGTCCTTGTCCGACGAGACAATCGTAACATCGGCGCCGGCGGCATCGGCGGCCCGCGCATAGGTTGCAATGAGATCATCGGCTTCGAAGCCCGCCTGTTCGATGCACGCGACGTTGAAGGCGACGACCGCATCACGGATCAAAGGAAACTGCGGGACGAGTTCTTCCGGCGGGTCCGGCCGCTGCGCCTTGTAGTCGGAGTAGATCTCGTTGCGGAACGTCTCGGCGGAGTGGTCGAAGATGACGGCGAGATGCGTCGGGCGATCTGCAAGTTTTGACTCATCCAGCAGCTTCCAGAGCATCTGACAAAAGCCGTGCACCGCACCGACCGGCAGCCCGTCTGACGGGCGCGTCAGCGGCGGCAGCGCATGGAACGCGCGAAAGATGTACGCGGAGCCATCCACCAGATAGACGTGGCTGCCCTTTTCGACGGGAACGGCCTCGCCATCCGGCACCCAATTGCGGTTGGGCCGCGCATCGGCCGGCTTCGACTTTCTGGTCTTGGTCATGCGCCGCAGTATAGAAGCACCGGAGAGCGTTCACACCCGGAAAGGCGGATGCTGCCCATGTCGAACGGAAGCCCCGTTGCCGATCCCGCAACAGCGCGGGTCCTTGCGATGATTGCAGCGAGCGGCGCGCCCTCGATGGCGCGCCTCAGCCCCGAAGCGGCCCGGGCCGCGATGTTAGCCGCGGGCGAGACGGCAGACATCGCCCCGCCGGATGTCGCCTCCGTCACCGATCGGACGATCCCGGGTGCCGCGCGTACCATACGGATCAGGGTCTACAATCCGGAACCGCAGCCGTCGTCACCGCAGCCCGTGATCCTGTTCTTCCACGGTGGCGGATTTGTCATCGGTGACCTCGACACACACGACAACATCGCGCGATCCATCGCGATCTGCGCCAATGCGATCCTCGTCGCGGTCGATTATGCGCTGGCGCCGGAGCATCCGTTCCCGGCCGCCTATGACGATGCCGCTGCAGCGTTCGATTGGCTGATCGCAAGCGGTGCGGAGATTAACGCGGACACGAACCGGATCGCCGTTGCGGGTGACAGCGCTGGTGGCTCACTCGCGATTTCAGTTGCCCGGCTGGCGCGCGATCGCGGGCATCGACTGGCGGCGCAGGCGCTGCTGTACCCGGTGTGCGATCTGACGCGGACGTATCCGTCGGAGACCGCTTACGCAGAAGTCCCGCCGATCTCAACCGATGTCCTCAATTACTTCTGGGGGCACTTCCTCGGCGATGATCGCGGCCCGGAGCTTTATGCCGATCTGCGATTGTCGCCGCTCAATGATCCCGAAACGGAGGGTCTGCCCCCGGCATTCGTCATGACCGCCGGCCTCGATCCGCTTCGCGATGAGGGGATGGCCTACGCCGACAAGCTCGCGGCCGCTGGCATCGAAACGCAAACGCTGATGGTGACCGGTACCATCCACGGGTTCCTCAGGATGGGACGGCTGATCCCGTCAGTCGGCGATACGCTCGTCGCAGCGGGCACGTTTCTCGGCCGGCATCTGCGCGCAGAGAACGCGTAAGCCCGTCCAAAAGTGCATGGGGCATAACCTCTGCCCAACCCAAAATCGTCACCCTCGGCCTCGTGCCGAGGGCCCACGTTGAGGCTTGGCGGGAGGTTGAACTCGGATGAGGGCGTTTCGGCTAGCGCAGTCCCAAACAACCGTCGCGCCCGCAGAGCCGTGGGTCCTCGCGACAAGCCCGAGGATGACGGAGGGGGATGTGGCCGCGGCTGAGGAAATTGCAGACAGCCGGGCTCCAACGTGACCGCTCGAAAGTTCGCGTCACATGGATGGGGCGCAACCCAAAGTCGTCACCCTCGGCCCCGTGCCGAGGGCCCACGGTGCG
>JBCBXS010000042.1:0-12996 GCA_039816475.1 Pseudomonadota bacterium
TTCGCAGTCGCAGCATTGCCGCGACTTTAGACTGCGCCAACCGGCAATCGAAAGTGAGAAACAGGCGCCGCCCGAAAGTTTTTGCGCATGCCCCGTTTCAGGTTTGCGCCAGGCGCAAAGGTCAGGCGCGACTTGACCAAACGCGCATGGCTGCAAGCGTCAAAACCGCAATGACCACCACGAGGATCATCCCGAACGTCGCGCCGACGATGGTGTTTGTAATCGGCTCGGGCGTCAGGACCACGTTACTGGAGACGATCCGAACGTGGCTCAGGAGGCCGCCTGCCGCCAGCGCAGGGAACGCCATAATGCCGATGCCCCAGCTGTCGAGCAGCTCTTTGACGGCCCAGGCACACAGCGCCGCCATCGCCAGAACCAGATTGAACTGGAACGGCTTCATCACGCTGATGTGGTACAGCAGATCTTCGAACATGGGTTTTCACCCTCTGTTGGCCGACACCGTCGACGCACTCCCGAAAGAATATTGGCCGGCCGTAAACAATACGTTTACCGACCCTCGATTTGCCCCGGTGGCTGAGCAAATTTCAGCCGCGAGCGTCCCATTCAAAGCATCGCTCGTGCCATGGACCGGTCCACACATGCGCAATGATCGCTTTTCGCAGTGCACAATCGCAGTTTAGATTGGGGTTGGATTAAGCACCGCATCACATCGGCACCGAACACAGGGGAAAGACGGCATGGCGAGCGCGACGGCCGCACAGGACCACTCCGCAGACACCTTTGGCGCGGTCAAAGATCTCTACGAAGTCGGCGAGATTCCCCCGCTCGGCCATGTCCCGAAGCAGATGTATGCCTGGACCATCCGGGCTGAGCGTCACGGGCCGCCTGACGAGGCGATGAAAGTTGAGGTTGTCCCAACCTGGGACCTCGACAGCCACGACGTGCTGGTTCTCGTGATGGCCGCCGGCGTCAACTACAACGGTGTCTGGGCGTCGCTCGGGCAGCCGATCTCACCGATCAACGACGTCCATAAGCAGCCCTATCACATCGCCGGATCCGACGCGTCGGGCATCGTCTGGGCGGTCGGCTCGAAGGTGAAGCGGTGGAAGGTCGGCGACGAAGTCGTCATCCACTGCAACCAGGACGACGGCGACGACGAGGAGTGCAACGGCGGCGATCCGATGTTTTCGACGTCCCAGCGCATCTGGGGTTACGAGACGCCGGACGGCTCGTTCTCGCAGTTCTGCCGCGTCCAGGACCGCCAGCTCATGGAGCGGCCGAAGCACCTGACGTGGGAAGAGAGCGCCTGTTACACGCTAACGCTCGCAACCGCCTATCGCATGCTGTTCGGCCATCGCCCGCATACCCTGAAGCCGTCTCAGAATGTGCTCGTGTGGGGCGCGTCGGGCGGGCTCGGTTCGTTCGCGGTCCAGCTCTGCGCGACGGCCGGGGCCAACGCGATCGCGGTCATCTCCGACGACGACAAGACAGACTTCGTCAAACAGCTTGGCGCCAAGGGCGTTCTCAACCGCAAGAACTTCAACTGCTGGGGTCAGCTCCCGAGCGTCGGCTCGGACGAATACAACACCTGGCTCAAGGAGATGCGAAAGTTCGGCAAGGCCATCTGGGATGTGACCGGCAAGGGCGTGAACCCCGACATCGTTTTCGAACATCCCGGCGAGTCGACGTTTCCTGTTTCAGTGCAGGTGGTCAAACGCGGCGGCATGGTCGTGATCTGCGCCGGCACGACGGGCTATAACCTGACAATGGACGCTCGCTATCTCTGGATGCACCAGAAGCGCGTGCAGGGCTCTCACTTCGCAAACCTGATGCAGGCGGCACAGGCCAACAAGCTCGTTGTCGACCGCAGGATCGACCCGTGCATGTCTGAGGTGCTGCCGTGGGATCAGATTCCCAAGGCGCATATGCGGATGTGGAACAACCAGCACTTGCCGGGCAACATGAGCGTGTTGGTCTCAGCGCCCGTCACCGGCCTTCGCACGGTCGAGGATGTCCGAGAGGTGTCCGAGCAGCGCTTCGGTTCGGCAGCCTAGGGACCTAGCGACAGGCGGCGGCAGCCATTGCACCGTCGCGGTCGTCCCGTCTCGCCAACCAGAGCCCGGCCGCACTCAGCATGAGGCCCACCGCTTCCCACGGGCTCGGCGGGCCAATCGTGCGGACGACGTGTGCGACTTCGAGACCGACCTCGCGAAGGAGCCCGCCGTAGATCAGGTCGGTGAGCAAATCCTCGTTTGCAAACGCATAGCCGATGCGGTCGGCTGTCATGCGCAGCGGTCCAAAGACCATTAGAAATCCGGCGCCCATCAGGGCGACGAGACCTGCCCAGAGCGCGCTGAATGCGAGGACGTCTCTGGCATGGCGAGCTGCCGCGCGGGCGGCGATCAGGCGGGATCGTGCAGCGAGGGCGGCGCTTGGAACTGACATCTCTTACTCTTAACAAACATTACTAACGTTAAGGACTTGGTAGCTTTTACTCTCGGCAGAGTCAACCGCTATCTTGCTTCGATAGCGATAAGGCGGTAGGACGGGCCCGTCACCAGTCTCCCAGACACCAGTCTCAGAGAGTTGTTCCCGTATGGCGAAGTCTCGCCCCAAGCGAACAGGCACGTCGAAGTCTGCTGCGAAATCGCGCGGCACCAAGCAGACGGTCGCGACGCCCGCGCCCGCGCCTGCGGCTTCATCGACGCCGCCTGCATCCGCGCCATTTGCCGACCGCTTCAATGCCATCATCGATCAGGTCCACGCCGAAGGCCTCTCCGAGGACGAGGCGTTCGGGCGGCTGATGCAGCAGATGGACATTACCTTCGGCTGGCAGATCAAAGCGCTCGGGCGCACCCATCCGCAGCTGGCAGGCCGGCTCGCCCGGGCGCTACAGTCGGACTTCGGCGACCAGATCCCAGAGGGCTTTTCCGACGAGGCCGACGCCGGGGGCAACACGGAGAGCGCAGCGACGAAGACGGCCAAACCGTTGACCGAGCGGGCGATCAAGCGCCGCGATACGCAAACGCTTCAGCGCGAGAAGCGGGTCACCGACCGGATTGTGACCACCGACAAGCCGATCTCGACGCCGGACATGTTCGCATTTCTCGTCGAGGCCGAGCCTGAACTCCAACGCGCGACCGCGAATGCAAGCGTCAGCCGGCTCGTCGAAAACGCGGTCATCAAAAGATCAGCGCGGGGCTATTACGCAGCCGGGCCTGAGTTCAAGCGTTTCCGCGAACTGGCTGACCGCGAACTCGCCGCACGGGGCGAACTTGACGACTGACGCGGGGACTGAGCCGCCCGCGCGGCCATTTGCACGCGCCCTTCGACCTTCGTCGCGACCGACGCCAAACGTCGCCTGAGAGCAAGCAAGCGCCGTCTCCACCGACACCGCGCCGCCGAAGCCGCATAAGCTTTGCGCAGTTCAATGCACTCACGCGCGGGAGGCCCCTCGCCCATGAAGTCGCACTATCGCGCAGTCGTCATTGGTGGTGGCGTCGTCGGAGCCTCCGTGCTCTATCACCTGACGAAACTCGGCTGGTCGGATGTGGCGCTGATCGAGCGCAAGGAGCTGACCGCCGGCTCAACATGGCATGCCGCCGCCGGCTTCCATGCCATCAACGCCGATGTGAACATCGCGGCGCTGCAGTCCTACACGATCGACATTTATCCCGAGATCGAAGCGGCAAGCGGCCAGTCCTGCGGCGTCCACATGCCGGGCGGGATCGCGCTCGCCGGGACACCGGAGCGGTGGGAGTTCCTTAAGTCGGCCTGGGCGATCTACCAGACCATCGGCATCGAGGACTGCCGCCTACTGACGCCCGAAGAAGTGAAAGAGATGACACCCGTCGTCGACATCACCGGGCTCTACGGCGGCCTTTACGATCCGAAGGAAGGTCATCTCGACCCTTATGGCGCGACGCACGCCTACGCCGCTGCCGCCAAGAAGAACGGCGCCGATGTCATCCTCCGCAATCGTGTCATCGAATTGCATTCGCGCACCGACGGCGGCTGGGACCTGACGACCGAGCAAGGCACGATCACCACCGACCATGTCGTCAACGCAGGCGGTCTGTGGGCGAAACAGCTCGGCCTGATGGCGGGTGTTGATCTGCCCGTGACGCCGATGGAGCACCACTATCTCGTAACCGAGGCAATCCCCGAGGTCGCTGCCCGCGAGACCGAGATGGCGATGATCGTCGACCTCGAAGGCTTCACCTACTTCCGGCAGGAGGGCCAGGGCTGCCTCCTCGGAGTCTACGAGCTGAACCCCAAGCACTGGCATGTCGACGGCGCGCCTTGGGATTACGGCATGGACCTGATCCCGGAAGACATCGATCGCATCGCGCCCGAACTTGAAAAGGGCTTCGATCGTTTTCCGGCCCTTCAGGACGCCGGCATCAAGCGATGGGTCAACGGCGCATTCACATTCACGCCCGACGGCAACCCGCTCGTCGGCCCGGTTCCCGGCTTGTCGAACTATTGGACCGCGTGCGGCGTGATGGCGGGCTTCAGCCAGGGCGGCGGCGTCGGCAAGACGGTTGCCGAATGGATCATCGAAGGCGAGCCCGAGGGCGACGTCTTTGCGATGGACGTCGGGCGTTACGGGCCGTGGGCGTCGAACCGCACCTACCTCAAAGAGACGACACGGCAGTTCTACAGCCGGCGCTTCGTGCTGACCTACCCGAACGAGCAGCTTCCCGCGGGCCGTCCGCTGCGCCTGCCGCCATCGCACGACGCGCTGACAGCCGCCGGCGCGCGATGGGGCGAAAGCTGGGGCCTCGAGATCCCACTGTATTTCGCGCCAGACAAAGACTTCGTCGAAACGCCAACGCAGAAGCGGTCGAACGCGCATGAGATCGCCGCGCGCGAGAGCGTGGCCGTTCGCGAAAATGTTGGCATTCTCGATACGTCAGGGTTCGCGCGCTATCGCGTCGAGGGGCCGGACGCCGTTGCCTGGCTCGACAAGCTGCTTGCGAACAAGTTGCCGACACCCGGACGCATCCGGCTCTCGCCGATGCTGACGCACAAGGGTCGCCTCGCCGGCGATCTAACCGTCTTCAACTGGGGCGACCACTTCGAGCTGATGGGCTCGTACTATCTGCGCGCGTGGCACATGCGGTGGTTTGCCGATCAACGCGGCGATTCCGACGTGCAGATCTCCGACATCTCAGATGCGGTGGTTGGCTGGTCGATTGCAGGTCCGAAATCGCGCGAATTGCTCGCGCGGCTCACTCACGAGGACGTCGGGCCGGACGCATTTCGCTTCATGGCCTGCCGCGAGATCGATGTCGGGTTGCATCGCGCCCGCGTCGGCCGACTTTCCGTTACCGGCGAGCTCGGTTTCGAAATCAACGTCCCGGCAGCCGAGCATCAGACGCTCTATCGCGCCCTCATTGAAGCGGGGTCCGATCTTGGCCTCACAAACTTCGGCTACAACGCGCTGAACGCGCTGCGACTCGAGAAAAGCTTCGGCATCTGGAACGCAGAGTTCACGCGCGCTTACACGCCTTCGCAGTGCGGCTTCGACCAGTTCATCGCCTTCGATAAGGGCGACTTCATCGGCCGCGAGGCAGCAATCCTCGAACGCGACGGCGGTCTACCAGCGCAGGTGCTGGTGACGCTCGAAGTCGACGCTGACGACGCGGATGCTTCATCGTTCGAACCGGTCTGGCACGGCGAACGCCGCGTCGGGTTCGTCACCTCCGGCGGATACGGCCATACGCTCGGGCGGTCGCTGGCCCTCGCCTACGTCGATGCGGCGGCCTCAGAGGCCGGGACCGAGCTCGGCATCCACATCGTCGGTGAGCGCCGAAGCGCACGCATAATCCCGAACGCGCCCTACGACACCAACGGCCAGCGCATGCGGAAGGGCTGATCCATGTCAGAGACGACAACCGCTGAGCAGACGGCGGGCCGGAGGCGCGGACGCCGGTCACGCGCCCGTGGTGGCGATGGCGGCGCGCCGCGCCCGTCCCGCAACATCGACTATCGCAACCTTCGCAACCCGTTCGCGCCGGCGAAGGTGCTGTCCGACGACCAGATCGCCCACATCCACGAGACGGCGCTGCGCGTCAACGAAGAGCTCGGCATCCGCGTTCTGCTGCCGGAGGCGCGCGAGGTGTTCAAGGCGGCTGGCGCGACGCTCAAGGACGACTACGTCCACCTGGATCGCGGTCTCATTGCCGATGCGCTTGCAAGTGCCCCGTCTGAATTCGTCCTGAAGGGCCGTGTGCCCGAACGCGACCAGACGATCGCGCTTGGCAACCTGACGACGTTTCCGATCGGCGGCCCGCCGCACGTCAGCGATCTTGATCACGGCAAGCGGCCGGGCACCTTCGCTGATACCTGCAACATCATCCGACTGTCGCAGCACTTCGATGTCATCCACGCGATGTCGCCGAACGTGGAGGCGATGGATGTCGAAAACCGCTTCCGCCATCTGAAGGTGATGGAGGCGCAGCTCACGCTCTCCGACAAGCCGGTGTTCGTCTACAGCCGCGGCGCGCCGCAGGTGCGCGATTGTTTCGAGATGATCCGGATCGCGCGCGGCCTCGACGAAGACGCGTTCGCTGCAACACCGCATACGTATACCGTCGTCAACACCAATTCACCGCGCCAGCTCGATATCCCGATGTGTCAGGGCATGATCGATTTCGCCCGCGCGGGCCAGCCGGTGATGGTGACGCCCTTCACGCTCGCAGGCGCCATGGCGCCGGTGACTGTCGCCGGCGCGTTGACCTTACAGCACGCAGAAGCGCTCGCCGGGATCACGCTTGTCCAGCTTGTGCGCAAGGGCGCACCGGTGATCTACGGCTCATTCACGTCGAACGTTGACATGAAGTCCGGCGCACCCGCGTTCGGGACGCCGGAATACATCAAAGGCTCGTTTGCGGCCGGTCAGCTCGCCCGGCACGTCAATCTGCCGTGGCGGTCTTCCAACGCGAACGCGTCGAACGCCGCTGATGTCCAGGCAGCCTACGAGAGCTTGAACTCCATCTGGGCAGCGAGCTTCGGCGGCGCGTCCGTCATGCTGCACGCTGCCGGTTGGCTCGAAGGCGGACTGACGGCGTCGCTCGAGAAGTTCATCATCGACGTCGAGATGTTGCAGATCGTCGCCGAGAGCTTTGCGCCGCTCGATGCCTCGACGGATGCGCTTGCCTTCCACGCCCTCGCCGAAGTCGCACCCGGCGGACACTTCTTCGGTGCCGCACATACGATGTCGCGTTACGACACTGCGTTCTATTCGCCGCTACTGTCCGACTGGTCGAACTTCGGGGCCTGGACCGAGAACGGCGCGAAGACCGCGACCGTCCGCGCCAACGAGATCTGGAAGCAGGTGCTCCGCGACTTCGAAGCGCCCACTCTGGATGCCGGCCGGCAAGATGAGCTCACCGACTTCGTCGCCCGCCGGACTTCGGAAGGCGGCGCTGAGCCAGAGAGCTGAGGCGCGGCCCGAGCCTCAGATCAGCCGCGGCCGAAGTAGCTCCACCGCCGCTGGATTTCATTGAGGATCGTCTTGGGCTCGAGGCCGAACGGTTCGAGATCGATCAGCAGCTTGTCGTCGCTCGGCATCCGCCAGGGCAGCCGCATCAGGAGCCGATGGTAAGGCAGGTTACGCCAGTCTGCCATCACCGCGCCGTCCATCGTCCGCGACAGCGTGATCTCAAGCTCGTGCACGGTGATGTTGCGAATGGCGCGCTTGGCGATCCGTAAGCCTGCAATGCCGCGCCATGCGATGAGCCCGAACCCTTCGATGAAGACGCCGTACTGGTTCGCGCCGATCCGCGCTTTGCCGGTCTCGGTCAGAGGATAAAAGAAGAAAGCTGCGACGAGGCCGGCTGAGCCGAGGATGAGCGCAAGTTGGCTTCCAGATGACACCGCGACGGTCAGGAATATGAGTGCACCCACACCAAGGATGTACACGCGGAACGTGCCCTTCCCCCTCGCATAACCGATCGCATAGCCCATGGGCTCCGTCCGCCCGGCAGTGTCCTGCGCCATCGTCTCGACGCCTCTCCTTCCTCAGCTAGAGATGACAAAGCCCGTCCGCAACGGTCAGCATCCCGGCAAATTGCACAACGACCTGGCAGGAAACGCGCCCCGGAACCGGCCTGCAATTCTGCGCGTTTGCTCTAAATTTTCCAGCCGCTGTGAATGGCGGCAATCCCGCCCGTCAGGTTGCGATATGAGACCTGCGAAAACCCAGCATCGGCAATGAGTTCGGCGAACGCGTCCTGGTCCGGAAAACGCCGGATCGACTCAACGAGATACTCGTAGGGTTGCGCATCGCCGGCGGTGATCGCGCCGAGCCGCGGGATCACCTCGAAGGAGTGAAAGTCATAGAGCCGATCAAGCCCCGGCACGGTGACCTCGGAAAACTCGAGGCATAGAAACCGGCCGCCGGTCTTGAGAACACGAAAGGCCTCGGCA
Source organism: Pseudomonadota bacterium (assembly GCA_039816475.1). Taxonomy (GTDB): domain Bacteria; phylum Pseudomonadota; class Alphaproteobacteria; order Rhizobiales; family Hyphomicrobiaceae; genus JBCBWG01. The sequence goes on from JBCBXS010000042.1 coordinate 8,398, forward strand.
AGCGCCGCATCGATGCGCGTGACGTTGCGAATGCCGAACGCGATCGTATAGGCGTCGAAGCTGCGATCGGGAAACGCAAGCGCCTCCGCGTTGCCCTCGACCAGCGTAATCCGATCGGACAGCCCGGCCTTCGCGACGCGCTGCTCGCCGACTGAGAGCATCTCAGCGCTGATATCACAGATGACCGCTTCGCAGGCCGCGCCACCGCGTTTGATCGCGCGAATGGCCACGTCGCCCGTCCCGCCCGCGACATCGAGCAACCTAAACGGCGCCCCTCCCTTCGGCGGATTGAGTGCGGTGATGAGGTCGTCTTTCCAGAGCCGGTGGAGACCGCCGGACATCAGATCATTCATCAGGTCATAACGCTCGGCGACGGCTGCGAAGACGCCGTTCACGCGCGCCTGACGCTCCTCTGCGTCCACCGCCTCGAAACCGAAGGAACCGCTGGTGTCGCGGAGCCGGCCGGAACCGGTCGCCGACAAGGTTGGGTCTTGATCTGCCATCCGGTCTAATTAGCCGACGCCGCCGCGGCGCGATACCGGGCAATCAAGCGCGGCGCGGGCTGAGGCAGTAGGCGACCAGCAGAACGCCGCCGGCAGCGACCAGGAAAATCAGCGCCCAAAGTGACTGCGCCGCAGCCATCACCGAGAAGCCGGCCCATGAGATCGACGAGAACGCTTCTGCAAACGTTGAGACCTTCGAGGCCGTCTGACGGCGCCGGAATTGGCTCCGCCGCGCGTGGCTCCGGAACATGAGCTGAATGCACACCGCCGACGCTGACGCACACGCAATCGATACGACGCAGACGAGCCCGACCCACGGGTGGACGATCCCGATCGCAAGCACGAGCGGTGCGGCCGCCACCGCGATGGCCGCGAGCACGGCCTCGATCTTCGCAACCGTTCTGATGCGAGCAGACACAGGTGCGGTCTCGACGAGTTCGTGCGCGTCCTCTCCGGAGATCGCGATCCAGGAAAGACCACCCGCAAGCTGACCGACCGCCATCACGAGCACCGGCGTGATGATCACAGTTGCCACGGTTTCAGCGCTGTAGTTCCGCCAAAGCAGGATCGCCGGCGGCAGCAGATAGAACACCTGCATCAGCGTTTGCGAGACAAGCCACGGGTCGCGCTTGAGCAGACGCCATTCCTTCTGGCGCAGCGCCTGCTTCGGTGTGCGGCACTTGAAGCGACCCGGCGTGCGCGCTTTCACAGCGCCTTCACCGACGTCGGCTGCAATCAGGACCGTCCGGCCGAAGCGTCCGGCGAATGCGAAGATCACCACCGTCAACAGCAGTGCCGAAGCGGCCGTCGTCGTGAGCAGTGCCACCGGTTCGCCAAGGAGCGCGCGCGCCGGAAGCCATACCACACTGTCGACACCGGGCATGATCCGGAGCACTTCCTCCGACTGGAACAGCTTCACGCGCGACATCTCGCCGAACATCATGATCGCTGCGATCTGCGTTCCGATCAGGAAGCATGCGCCGGTGACCGCGGCCACGATCTGCGCGACCAGTCGCGTGCGCCGCGGGCCGATCAGATTGAACAGCAGGAACGTGACCAGCAGTGCGAGACTGGTCGCGATCGCCGCCAACGCGAAGACGGACGGCAGCACGGCAAGCCAACGCGCGCCGTCGATCATCACCGCGACGGCCATGAACGGCAGGATCAGAAACAGCGCGAGCGCCGAGGTCTGCACGACGATTGCCAGCACACGAACAGTGAAGAGCGTGCGTTCAGAGACCGGTGACGACAGCAGGAGATCGAGATCGGCGCGTGCGTAAAAGGCGCGGGTGACCGACTCAATTGCCTGCGGCACCATCAGCGAGAATGCGAGCGCGTAGAGCCCCGACATCAGAACAAATGTGGGCGTGTCCGCCGTCACGCCCTCCGCGAGTGGCCCGGCGAGCAGACCGTAGGCCAGCGCAAGAAACCCCAGCGCGAGGACTGCGATGCCGACGTAGGCAAAACGCTCGCTGCGGCGCTGGCCGGCCGTCATCATCGACATCCAGTCGCGCCAGGCGAGCCGGATTTCGTGAGCGCCAAACCAAGTGAGTGACCCGGCTTGCATCACGCGGCGGCCTTGTCAGACGAGGCCTCGGTCGGCTGCGCCCGATCTGCCGCGTCGGCAGCCCCGGCCGTCTCCGCATCCGCAATCGCCGCGTCGGCGACGACTTCGAGGAACAGGTCTTCGAGGTTTGTCTCGCCGGAGCGCGACCGGTCGCGGAGATCGTCGAGCGTGCCCTCGGCAGCGAGCCTGCCGCGCGCGATGACGGCAATGCGGTCCGCCATCCGCTCGGCAACGTCGAGGATGTGCGTCGTCAGGATGACGGTGACGCCCCGCGCCACGTGATCGCGAAGCACGGACTTCACCTGACGCGCGGAGCCCGCATCGAGGCCGGTCAGAGGCTCATCGAGGATCAGCAATTTCGGGTCGTGAATGAGCGCCCCGGCCAGAGCCACCTTCTGGCGCATGCCCTTCGAGAACCCCTGGCACCGGGTATCGGCGACCTCCTCAAGCCCGAGCCAACCGATCAGATCCTCGGCGCGCCTGATGGCAACATCCGGGTCCATGCCCCAGAGACCGCCAACAAACGCGAGATACTCGCGCGGCGTCAGCTTGTCGTAGATCATCGGCTCGTCCGGCACCCACGCCATGATGCGCTTGGCGTCAATCGGATCGCGCGCGACGTCGATGCCGTAGACTTCGATGCGGCCGGCGTCGGGCTGAAGGAGGCCGGTCACCATGCGCAGCGTCGTGGTCTTGCCGGCGCCGTTCGGCCCGAGCAGGGCGTAGATCTGGCCACTCTCGATCGTCAGCGACAGATCATCGACAGCCGGCGTGTCGAACGACTTGGCAAGGTCTTGAAGCACAAGAGCGGGTTGTGACATGGACGGGCGTGCTTTCGTGGAGGCCGGCAGTGATGCCGTTTCTGCGACGCGAGGCTATCGAAACTCGGTTGCCAAACGCTGAAGTCCGCGGCGCTGTCCCACGCTGACACACGCCTTCGGACGGCATTCATCAGTGGCAGCGCACCCGCGCTGGACAGGACCCCTCGTGCCGGAACTTCCCGAAGTCGAAACCGTCTGCCGCGGCCTCGCGCCGGTTATGGAAGGCGCGCGCGTTAACGGGATCGAGGTGCGCCGACCGGACCTCCGCTTTCCCTTTCCGGACCGCTTTGCAGACCGCCTCCGCGGGGCCGGCATCGCGCACATATCGCGGCGATCGAAATACGTCTGCGCCGCGCTGACGACGGGCGAACTCCTGATCATGCACCTCGGCATGAGCGGACGGTTCACGATCGAGGCCGGTGGTGATGCGAAACAGCCCGGTCAGTTTGTCCATGACGTCGGGGGCATTGCCGCGCACGACCACGTCGTCTTCACAATGAGCAACGGCGCGCGCATCACGTACAATGACCCGCGTCGGTTCGGATACATGGATCTCGTGGACGCGGCGACGGCGGAGACCTGCAAGCACTTCGCCGAGCTCGGTGTTGAGCCACTCGGCAATGCGTTTCACGCACACCATCTGGCACGGCGCGGGGCCGGCAAAGTGCAGGACATGAAAGCGTTCCTGCTCGACCAGCGGAACGTGGCGGGGCTCGGCAATATCTACGTTTGCGAGGCGCTGCACCGCGCTGGCATCTCGCCGCGCAGGAAAGCGGGCGGGCTGGCGCTCAAGTCAGGCGGGCCGACCGATCGGGCCGAGCGGCTTGCCGTGACGATCCGCCAGGTCCTCGAAGAGGCCATCGCAGCTGGCGGGTCATCACTGCGCGACTACGCCCAGGCCGACGGCGCACTCGGCTATTTCCAACACACCTTCCGCGCCTATAGCCGCGAAGGGGCTCCCTGCCCGACACGCCACTGCGACGGCACAATCCGCCGCATCGTCCAAGCCGGCCGCAGCACGTTCTTCTGCGGCAAGTGTCAAAGATGAGGGTTGTTCGACCCGCTTTCAGTCGACGGGCTCGGTCTCCGGCGAGACAACCCGACGTCTCGAAAGACCAACAAGCGGCCAGCTAACTTCGCCGCGGTTTCGCGACTGTGAAACGCATGTTCCTGACAACGGAGGTCGACGGGTGACGAGCCAGAATGAATTCCGGTTTGACGATACGTCGGTGACGGTGCCGGACGGGACCGACGCGTTGAGGAACGCTTGGCGCGATCTCGTTGGCCATCGCATGCCGGCCGCCGCGCAGGACCGGGGCTGGCCAATTCGGTTCGATCACTGCTTCGCACGCGTTCTTCTGGACAACGCCTGCGGCCGGCCATGGCGCGAGGCGATCACGCCGCCGGCGTGGCGCAACGCTTCCCCGGAGTTGCTCACCAAAGCCATCGCACTCGGCGAGGCGTGTCTGACCGGCAAACAAGACCTGACAGCCCTCAATCGCCGCTCACTCGAACTACGCGGCAAGCTCTCACAGACGGTCGCTGACGACCGCTGAACTCGTCGAACGGTGTGGTTCTACATCGATGGCGTGATCCGGGCTGGCAGCTGCGGTCGCTACTCCGCGGCTTCGCGGCGGGGGCCGGGTTTGGCGGTTTTCTTAGCGGCAGCTTTTTTGGACGGGGCTGCGCGGCGGGACTTTGCGGTGGC
>JBCBXS010000430.1:0-2283 GCA_039816475.1 Pseudomonadota bacterium
CGATCGCAGCGTCCGCACTGTAGTTCCGTTTGATCGCGCCCATCGAGAGATCGTCGGTGATGACGACCCCTTCGAAGCCGACCCGCTCGCGCAACGTCTTTGCGATCGCGACCTTCGAAAGCGTCGCGGGAAGCTTGTCCCCGTCGGTAAGCTCGCGGTGAAAGAGATGGCCGACCATGACCGTGTCGAGATGGCCCGTCTGGCGCATCAGGCGGTAGGGCTCGAGCTCCTTGTCCTTCCACGTCCGGGTGATGTCGACGAAGCCCTCATGGCTGTCGCCGAGCGACGATCCGTGGCCGGGGAAGTGCTTCGCCGATGTCAGCACGCCATACTTGCGATGCGCATCGACGAAAATCCGCGCAAAGACGCCGACGTTCTCGGGGTTGCGACCGAACGAGCGGTTCATGCGCGCGATGATCGGGTTGCGCTGGTTAATCCTGAGATCGAGCACCGGCCCGAAGTTGAAGTTGATGCCGCGGCGCTTGAGGTCGCGGGCAATCAACTCATAGGTCTGCCGCGCGCGATCGAGATTGCCGCCGCGTGCCGTTAGCCAAGCCGAAGGATACCGGGCGACGCCCTGCCCGCGACGGAGCCGCTGCACGGCGCCGCCTTCCTGATCGATGCCGACGAGCAGCTTCGGGCGGTCTTCGGCTGCGGCATGGAGCGAGCTGACCAGCCGCTTCAACATCGTGTTCCGCGCGAGGTTGCGGTCCATGAGAATGACGCTGCCGACCCGCCCGGCCTTTATGTCCGCGCGCAACGCACGAACCTGCTCGTAACCCGGCGTCGCGCCAAGGAAGCCGACCATCACCATCTGACCAATCATCTCGGTCAGCGTCGGACCTGTGGCCTCAGCGGACTTCGCAGCTCCAGCCGGGAGCGCTGAACCGACCGCTGCGGGCTTCGGAGTTGCAACATCGGAGGACGTCGGCGGCGGCAGCCCGTTGGTCTCCGGGGCTCCCTGGGTCCCGAGAGATGGGCGGAGGCCCACCGGCGTCCCGCTTTGCGCGACAGCGTTCGGGGCGCTCGACCAGAGCACAATCAGGGCCGCGCAGATGGCGAGCCCGCGCGTCCTCGCGGTCTCGCGTGATCTCTGTTCGTCGGCAGCTTTGCAGGCTTTCGTCATGGTACGGCCTACCTACCCAAACCCGGCACAATCGTGGCAGCGGCAAACGTGTGGTGAGTTAACGCGGGCGCGTCAGGGGGCGACGGCTTGCCGGTCGCGCTCGGCAAAACGAGCGGCGAGCCACAGGCTGCCGAGGCAGGCGGCGATGCCGGCTGCGACGATGACGGGTTGTTCTCCGAAAATCGCAAAGAGAGCGCCGTAAATCGGTGGACCGGCGGCGTGGCCGAAGAAGAAGAAGAACGCATGAAGCGCGACGGCGGCGCCCCGGTGATGCGGGGCCAGTTCCGTCGCCTGCGTCTGGATCGAGCTGTGGATGCTGTAGAACCCGCACCCGATCAATACGAAAGCAAGCGCCTCGAACCACCAAGGGCCCGCCAACGCAACACCGAGAAAGCCGAATAGCGCGAGCCCGCCGCCGAGCCGAATCAGACCGTTCATCCCGCCGAGCCACCCGAGCAGTCGTTTCACGAAGATCGTGCAGATGATGCCGCCGACGCCCATTCCCGCGATGGCGATCCCGGCTTGTGCGATGCCGCCGGCGCCACGTGCCTGCATCATGATCGCGATGTAGGGGATCAGGCCGAAGATCAGGACGCCTTCGCAGAACACCGCAACGTAGCAGATGACTGAGCGCGGATTGTCGAACACCTCGCGGTAGCCGGCCTTCACCTCGTCCAGCGTAAACGGTCCGCGATCGCGCTGTCGTGGTTTCAACGTGAGGTGGGCGGCGATCAGCGACACGACGGTAAACCCGGCGGCAATCAGCAACGCGTACCGCCAGCCAAAGGCGGATGCGACGAGGCCCGTCCCGATCAATGACACGAACTGCGCCGCAAGCATCGCCGAGAGCAATTGCGAAAGCGCAAGCTGACGCTCTTCAAAAGGAACACGGTCGCCGATCATCGCGAGCGCAACCGGGATCACCGCGCCGCCTGCGAGGCCCGCGACAATGCGACTCGCAAACAGGAGTTCGATCGTCGGTGCGACGGCCGAGACGACGAGACTGACCGCAAGCACCGCCAGACCGATCTTGATCACACGCGCTTTGCCGAACGCGTCCCCCATCGGCCCGAGCACGGGCTGGCTCAACGCGTAGGGAAACGTAAAGGCGGACGCGAGTAGTGCCGCCGTCTGCGCCGTCACGGCATAAGTCGTTA
>JBCBXS010000431.1:0-2283 GCA_039816475.1 Pseudomonadota bacterium
CCTGCACGCCGACCATGAGCAGAACGCATCGACGTCGACCGTGCGGCTTGCGGGATCATCCGGCGCCAATCCTTTCGCGTGTATCGCCGCGGGCATCGCCTGCCTCTGGGGCCCCGCGCACGGCGGCGCCAACGAAGCGGCCCTCAACATGCTGGAAGAGATCGGCACGGTCGACCGCATCCCTGAGTACATCAAGCGCGCAAAGGACAAGAACGATCCGTTCCGCCTGATGGGCTTCGGCCACCGCGTCTACAAGAATTACGACCCCCGCGCGCGCGTCATGCAGAAGACGACGCATGATGTGCTCGGCGCGCTCGGCATTAAGGACGAGACGCTCAAAATCGCGATGGAGCTCGAGAAGATCGCGCTTGAGGACGAGTACTTCGTCGAGAAGAACCTCTACCCGAACATCGACTTCTATTCAGGCATCACGCTGCGCGCGATGGGCTTCCCCAAAGACATGTTCACGGTGCTGTTCGCGGTTGCCCGCACCGTCGGTTGGATCGCCCAGTGGAAAGAAATGATGGAGGATCCCGAGCAGAAGATCGGCCGTCCCCGTCAGCTCTACGTCGGCGAAGCAAAACGCGACGTGAAGCCCATTAACGCGCGAGGCTGACGACCTCGGCGTTGAAACCTCTTGCAACCCGGTTGTTTTGCGCGCCCGTCGCTGGTTCCAGCGGCGGGCGATTTGCTTGCCGTCGATGCGCCGCTGTCTCTTGTCAGAAAGCGATCCCTTGCCGTCGCGCAATCGTCGGCCTACGACGCAAGGCATGACCCGCGCGCCCGCGGCTGCATCGCAGCCCGCCTCATCGTCCCGACCGCACCAGAACGCCTCGCGCGGCATCGCGTTCATGATTGGGACAATGCTCGTATTCTCGACGCAGGACGGCGTCTCCCGACTTCTCGCCGAGCACTATCCGCCGATCTTCATCGTCATGATCCGTTACTGGGCCTTCGCCCTGTTCGTGATCGCATTTGCAGCCGCCCAGCCGGGTGGGCTCGCCACAACCGTGCGAACAAAGCATCCGCTGGCGCAGGTCTTTCGCGGGCTCCTGCTCGCAGCCCAGATCTCGTTGCTGACCTACAGCTTCGCAAAGCTCGGCCTTGGAGAGACGCACGCGATCATGGCGATCAATCCGCTGCTGATCGCGGCTGCCGGCGCGCTGTTGCTCGGCGAACGTGTCATTCTCGCGCAATGGCTCGCGGTTGCCGTGGGCTTCGTTGGCGTTGTCATCCTTGTGACGCCGACGAGCGGTGTGTTCGACTGGCTGGCGCTGATCCCGTTTGCGTGCGCGATCATGTTTGCGGTCTACGGCATCCTGACCCGATGGGTCGGCAAGGATGATCTGCCGGCGACGTCCTTTTTCTACACCGGCATGGGCGGCGCAGTCGGCATGTCGCTTATCGGCCCGTTCTACTGGACCGAGATGACCGGCCCGCATTGGGCTTGGATGGGTCTCCTGTGCCTGCTCGGAATGAGCGGGCATTACCTGCTGATCAAGGCCTACGAGGCAACGGAGGCAGCTACACTGCAGCCGTTTGCCTATCTCCAATTGGCGCTGACATCGGTCATCGGTGTTCTCATTTTCAGCGAGACGATCGACGCTCCCTTCCTCATTGGGAGCGGGCTGATCGTTGCCGCCGGCTTGTTCGCGCTGAAAGCGACGCCGCGTTCGAAGTAAGCCCGCGCATGAAGTGTGGAAACGCGATTGGCCCCTTCTGCTAGCTTCGCTAAACTGTCATCTCAGCGCAACAAATCTGTCATGCGCGGGGGGCACGCTGGCGTATTTGCCGACAGAACGGGCTGCATCGCGGTTCGATTGGATCGAGACGTTCGTGTTCGGATCTATCGCCGTTGGCGTGGCCCTGCTCGCGACGCTCCTTGGCGGGATCATTACCGACGGCACCATTAAAGAGCATTCGTTCATCGAGAACGCGCAGCTCGCGATGCTTGGCCTGGCAGCGATTGTGTTCTGGTTCGCACGACGGCGCGCCTGGCACGACGGTGAGCGCGCGGTCGTCACGGCCTGCATGATCGTCATGCTCACAGGCATGGTACGCGAGCTCGACGTTAAAACGTGGGACGGACCCTGGCTCTGGAACTGGCTCGGCGACCACGGTCTTCAGGAAATTCTGATGGTCGGCGGTGGGCTGACCGCTCTGGTCTATCTTTGGATCTGGCGACGCGAGTGGCGCACTGTGTTGCAGCGCACATTCGAACTTCAGGCCTGGCCCTTTCACGTCGGCGCAGCGTCAGTCCTGATCGGCGGTTGGGCCTTCGAT
>JBCBXS010000432.1:0-2272 GCA_039816475.1 Pseudomonadota bacterium
CGAATGTGGCGCTGCACGGAAGTCATCGCGGCGATGCAGCAGAGTGATACTGCGCGCGATCGGCTGCAGGTTGAGCGTCCAGTCGAGCGCGGAATCGCCACCGCCGACGATCAGGATGTCGCGCCCGGCGAACGCTTCCATCCGGCGCACCGCATAGAACACGCTCTTGCCTTCGAAGGCTTCGATGCCCGGCAGCGGTGGCCGCTTGGGCGTGAACGATCCGCCACCGGCTGCGATCACAACCACCTTCGCGTGGAACACCTGGTCTGCGTCGGTGCGCACGACGAAAACGCCGTCGTCGCGCTTCTCCAGTGAATCGATGCGCTCATTGAAGTGGAAGGTCGGCTCGAACGGCTTAATCTGTTCGAGAAGCCGATCGGTCAGCTCCTGGCCGGTGACGATCGGCAGCGCCGGAATGTCGTAGATCGGCTTCTCTGGATAGAGCTCGGCGCATTGCCCGCCTGGCTTGTCGAGAATATCGACGACGTGCGCGCGGATATCGAGAAGACCAAGCTCAAATACGGCGAACAGCCCGACGGGGCCACCACCGATGATGAGCGCATCCGTCTCGATCGGGCCACCAGCGACGGCTGCCACGGCGTCAGCCGTTTCGGGGCCCGGGCTAGTCTGGATATCCATCGACGCGAAGTCCTTGTCATCGTGGCGCATCGCCCGGTGGCGAGCGCCTCGATCAGGCTCGTCGCCGGGGGGCAGCGCTTAAAATTGTTTCTCAGGCACGTGCACGACGAGGCCGTCGAGTTCGTCCGTTACTTTGATCTGACATGAGAGCCGGCTCGTCTCGCGGACGTCGAAGGCGAAGTCGAGCATGTCCTCTTCCATGTCGGATGGCTTGCCGACTTTTTCAGCCCACTCATCGCCGACGTAAACGTGACACGTGGCGCAGGCGCATGCCCCGCCGCATTCGGCCTCGATTCCCGGCACTTCGTTGAGCTTGCCGGCTTCCATCACCGTCGAGCCAACGGTTGCCTCGATCGTGGTTTCCTTGCCGTCGGGCTGGACGTACTTAATCTTCGCCATCTGAGGGCGGATCTCCGCAGTCTTGATGTGGTTTTGCCTGTGCTCGCCAGCCAGCGAGCGCGTGTCAACCTCTGGTTACACGAGGGCGATGGGACTGGCCAGTCGAAGGCGGGCTCGTGGTGGCGGCAGACAGGCTGCGTGTCGCAACCGACAGCGTTGGACCTAGAGCGGCGCGCTGGCGGCGGCGACCGCGTCCTTCACGGCGGCAATCAGCTGGGCGATCTCATCGGCAGTTGCAGCATCACCCGGCTGCATGGCTTCCAGACGCTCAGCAGTCGCCGCCAGATCCCAGGCGCCGACGGCCCGTGCCGAGCCTTTGATCGAGTGCGTCGCGAAGCGCCACTCCGACTGGCTCTCCGCATCGACGACGGCGCTCAGCAGTTTGACCACCTGCGTTGCGAAGAGATCGAGAATTTCGTGCTCGAGTGCGGCGTCGCCGAGCGTGTACCGCGCCAGATGATCGCGGTCGATCGCCTTGGCGGCGGCCGGTTCGGGTGAGCCGGGCGGAATGGTCTGTGGCCGTGTCATCGCCGCGGACGCTCGCACAGCCGGCTGAACCGATGGCTAACTCCGGGCAAACCGATGTCTGAGTGTCCGTATCTGGTTAATGCAGTCTGATCGAACGCCCGGTTTCGAAACCTCTTTGTCGTCGCGAATCGTCCCTACGGTCCTGCACAGTTATCCATGGGAGGCACACGTATCGTCGGCGAAGACGCTAGGCTTCGACGGGGCCATGTCGTATAGCTCTCGCCGGGGTGTACGGTGCGTAAGCAGGGGCGCATGGGGCAAAAGCCAAAAGCGCGGCAGAGTGATGCCGACGCGCGTCGAGATAGTGCGGCGCTCGATTGGGGTGCTTTGTCCACGGGCGCGAAATCCAGCAGTCTGACGGACAAGCTGAAGTCGGCCGAAGGTCCACTGCCCCCGGCGCTGCCCACCTCGCCTGCAACGCCCGCGCTCTCCGAGTCCGATGCAAACCGCGCTGAGCAGGCGCTGCAAACGAAGCCGGATACTCAAGATGCAGCGTCCGAAGCGGATCAGCCGCCACCGCTGACACCACCTCCGAGCCGACCGGGCGCTCACGCGGCAAGCGCTGCTGCTGCGACGGTCGTCCGCCGGTCCTCGCCTTCGAAGTCCGAAGCAGACGAGGCGGCCGAAGTTGATCCGGCTGACAGCTTGAAGCCGACACGATCGAGTGACGCTCCAGCGCTGCCGACGCCAGCCCCTCCGAGCCTTC
>JBCBXS010000433.1:0-2266 GCA_039816475.1 Pseudomonadota bacterium
CCCGCGCAAAGCGCGGCCTGGCTCAGGCAGCCTTTGCCCAGTCCCAGTACGCTTCTTTTGCTTTCGCGATCACTGGTCCCGGCTGGAACGTCGCGTCCTCGACGCCCGTCACAGGAACAAGCTTCGAGTGGTTGCCCGTCGAGAACACTTCGTCGGCGTCTTTAAAATCATCGACGGTCAGACGGGTCTCTTCAACGGTATAGCCGAGATCGCGCAGAAGCGTGATCGTGCGTGACCGCGTGATGCCCGCGAGGAAGCACCCGTTCGGCACGGGCGTGCGCACCACGTTATCTTTCACAAGAAACAGATTAGACGTGCCCGTCTCGGCGACGTTGCCGAGCATGTCGAGGACGAGCGCGTTGTCGAAGCCGCGCGACTTCGCCTCCATGATCGCACGCGAGTTGTTGGGATAAAGGCAGCCTGCCTTCGCGTCAGTCGGCATTGTCTCGATCGTCGGTCTTCGAAACGGCGACACGCCAAGCGTGAAGCCGGTCGCCGCGATCATCGGCGAAACGTAAAGACAGAGCAGGAAGCGCGTCGATCCGGGGTCCGCGGGCACGCCCATGTAGCCGCCGCTATCGGCCCAATACATCGGCCGGATGTAGATCGCGTCGCGGCTTTCGAACTTTGCAAGACCGTCCTTCAGCAGCCCGAGCATCGTCTCGGCGCTGACGTTCGGCTCCAGGCCCAACGCCTTCGCGCTTTGGTTCACGCGGGCAAAGTGGCGGTCGACATCCGGTGTGGCCCCGTCGACCGCGCGCGCGCCATCGAACACGGATGACCCAAGCCACAGGGCATGGGTCAGCGGCCCCGCGACCGCGACATTGCCTTCGTGCCAGTCGCCATCTACGTAGGTCCAGGTTTCGCTCTTCGCCGCAACGGCGTGCATGCGGAACTCCTCACGCTCTGGGAAGCAGGTTTCAGCGAGCAGAGCGATTTCACCGCTGTGAAGTCAAGTGACGTTCCGCGACAGGCCAGCACCGCTGCGACCGGCGGCGCTGACTTCGCTGCGCGAGCCCAGAGGTTTGGCGAGCGATGCCCGTCGATCTGCCAGAGGACAGCAGTCCGGCCCTTGACCATGTCGGGGAGAGTGGCCGCGCAAAGCCGCCCGCCGTCGCGCCCGACCGGCGGCGTGCCTACGCAGACGAGCACCGCGCCAACGTGCCGTCCGTCTCGGAAGAAGCGCGCGCGACGATCCGGCTCGCCGTTCCGCTCGCGCTGACCCAGATCGGTCAGGTGGTGATGTTCACCACCGATCTGATGTTCATCGGGCGGCTCGGCGACAGCTACCTCGCAGCCGGCGCGCTTGCCCATACGATCCTGTTCGCAGCTTTCGTGCTCGGCATGGGACTGATGTCAGCCGTCGCACCGCTCACCGCGCAGTCGCTCGGTGCGAACGATCCAGCCGGCGTCCGCCGCAGCCTTCGCGTCGGTATCCACGCCTGCATCATCATCGGCATTCCCGTTGTTGCCGCCCAGCTTTACTGCGAGCCGCTGCTGCTCGCCCTCGGTCAGGCACCGGACAACGCAGCCAAAGCCGCCGCCTACCTCTCAACGCTCGCATGGTCGATCATCCCGGCGTGGATCTTCTGGGCGATGCGCGGCTACATGAGTGCGCTCGACCGACCGGCGCCCGGCCTGTGGATCATGCTCGGCGGCATTCCGGTCAATGCCGCGCTCGCCTACGCGCTCGTCTTCGGCGCGTGGGGTTTTCCGGAACTCGGGCTCTATGGCGCTGGTCTGGCGACAACGGTCGTGAACGTTGCCATGTGCGTTGCCGGCGCCCTGACCATTCTTGCCTCGGAACGGCTCAATTCCTTTCGGCCGCTCGATCGTATCTGGCGGCCCGACTGGCCGAAGTTCCGCGAACTGTTCCGGATCGGCGCACCAATGAGTGCGGCATTCACGATGGAACACGGGCTGTTTGCTGCCGCCGTCTTCATGGCGGGCCTGATCGGGACGTCGGCCCTGGCCAGCCATCAGATCGCGATGCAGATCGCCTCGCTCGCCTTCATGGTCCCACTCGGCATCTCGCAGGCAGCGTCCGTCCGCGTCGGCTACTGGTTCGGCTTCGGCAGCCCCGAAGCCGCGCGTCAGGCGGGATGGACAGCGCTCGCAATCACCGGCGCTGCGACGGCGCTCGTAATGATCACCACGTGGGTCACGGCGCCGGTCATCCCGATGATGTTTCTCGGCGGCGAAACACCCGACAACACCGTGACCGAGGAGCTGGGGAGGTGGGTGCGGGGCGTCGCCGCATGCTTCG
>JBCBXS010000434.1:0-2263 GCA_039816475.1 Pseudomonadota bacterium
GCTGGCATATCGCTACAGTGGCCAACCAGCTTGACGAGCCGGGCGACGCCGTTTTCGGCAATGGCGGACTGGAGCGCGGAAACGTAGTCGTCGCGACCCTGAGCATCGCCGGCCAAGATCAGCTGAACGTTGTCGTCCAGACCTTCGCGCACTGCCCGGCTGAACGCTTCGATCGCCACGACTTGACCTTTCCATCGCGTCAGCCGCGCCGGCAACAGGATGATACGATCGCCCGCCGTGACGCCCCATGCGTCTCGCAGAGCGGCAATCCGCTCCTCCGAAATCGCGTCCCGATTAAAGCGTTCGAGATCGACGCCGCGCGGGATAACGACGAGGCGGTCTTCGTCGATGTTGTAACGCTCGCGGATGAGGTTCGCGGTGAACTGCGAGTTCGCGATGACGATGTCGCCGCGCGCCATCACGGCGTTATAGGCCTTCTTGAACCGGTTCTTCTCGCTGTAGGCGCCGTGATAGGTCGTCACGAACGGGACGCCGGACTGGCGTGCAGCGCGTTCGGCGGCCCAGGCTGCGGCGCGACTGCGGGCATGGACGAGATCAACGCCTTCATCGGCGATCAGCTGGCGGAGACGGCGTGCATTTCGCCAAATCGCGATCGGGGACTTCTGTCCAACGGGAATTTCGAAAACCTCGCCGCCGGCGTCGCGAACGGCGCCGCAGAGCCTTCCGCCCGCGGTCGCGACCAGCGCCCGGCCGCCGGCGTCGACAACGGCCTGTACGATTTCAAGCGTCGTCTGTTCGGCGCCACCGGCATCGAGCTCTGGGATGACCTGAAGTATCGTGTAGTTGAAGTCGCCCAACGGCCCCTACGCCCCAGTGTCAGCGATGGTCACCCAGCGCTGCGCCCACGTCGATTTAGGATGAAATCAATGAAACCTCAAATGATCACGGTGGGCAGCGGCGACGATGCCCGGGATATCGCGCTTCTGCACCAGCCAGGATCGACACCGGGCATTGTGTGGATGCAGGGCTTCATGTCGGACATGGTCTCGACCAAAGCCGCGGCGCTTGCCGATTGGGCGGAGACCTCGGGCGCCGAACTAACGCGGTTTGATTACTCAGGGCACGGGCAGTCCGGCGGTGCTTTCCGTGACGGGACGATCTCGCGTTGGCTTGAGGAAAGCGTCGCCGTCTTCGATCGTAACACTCAAGGCCCGCAAATCGTTGTCGGCTCAAGTATGGGCGGATACCTCGCAATGCTGCTTGAGCGCCGCATTGCTGATCCGCGCCGCGTTGCAGGCCTCGTTTTGATCGCGCCGGCCTGGGACATGACGGAAGCGCTGATGTGGGCTGAGTTCCCGGAAGACGTGCGCGCGCAATTGATGTCTGACGGCGTCTGGATGAGGCCATCGCAGTACGGCGAACCCTATCCGATCACGCGCGGATTGATCGAGGACGGTCGCGGGCACCTCCTCGGCGATGCGCCTTGGCGGCCGAATTGCCCGGTGCGCATTATCCACGGCCGGCTCGACCCGGATGTCCCGTTCGCGCACGGAGCCGCCCTGGTCGACAAGGCCTTCGATCAGGACGTGCGGCTGATCGAGGTCCCGGACGGCGAACATCGCCTGTCCCGTCCGGAAGATATCGCCTTGCTGATCGCGACAATCGAAGCGTTGCGCGCGGACGTTGCAGGTTGACCGCCTAAGCCGACGATCCGGAAGGGGCAGGCTCCGATGTGCGCGCGCCCTGCACGCCTCTGTTCGGAACCGCGCCGCTCGCATTCACTGTCCGACCGCTCAAAGCCGACAACCACCCGGCGATCCGCACATCGCCTGCCGGGGCTGTGCCCGAAGTGAGCCCCGCCTGGTGCAGAGCCGCTGCGACGAGCTTTCGAAAATCTGCGACATCGAAGTATGCGAAGTGAATCAGCTCCCGCCACGTCAGGAACGCGAGGGCCGTTTGCTCGCGGCTGTCCTTGCTCTCGGCGAATGCGAGATCGCTGAGAGCGTTACGGAACTTCGCGATTGAGGCGGCCGTGGCCACGTTGCTTGCTTCCGTAATCTGCTCGGCGAGCGGTGTTGGTAGGAAAGGCGCCGTTTGGCCGTCGTCCATCCAGGGCGGCTGAGGGCCTGACGCGAGCGCCACCTCCGATTCCGTATCGTTGCCAAGCGCGGACCGCTTGATCTCCGACCACGTCATTCGGTCAAGCGCGCGGCTCAGGCCGCCACTCAGCAACCGCGCGAAGAACTGGACAAGATAAACGAGCGCGATCGCCAGAACCGCGAAAACGGCCGGCACAAGCAGG
>JBCBXS010000435.1:0-2237 GCA_039816475.1 Pseudomonadota bacterium
CCGCGCTGCTTCTTTCCGCCCGACGTCGTCGCGCGCGCAGCCATCAGTCCGATCGGCCCGTCGCAGCATCACAGCGCTTGGCGAAGGCTTTGATCTCGGCACCGACACGTCCCGCCTGCTCGACGTGGACGAAGTGGCCGCCGCCAGGGATGCTCACGAACGCGCCGTGCGCGACACCGGCCGCGAGTTTCTCTGACGCCGCAGACGGCACCATCTTGTCGGCCTCGCCCGAGATAACGAGGACCGGGACGCCGACGTCAGCGAGCGTGTCTTTGGCGGAGTAACCGTTGCAGGCAACGAAATCGGCACGCGTGACCTCGGGGCCTGCCGCCCGCATCCGCCGTCGGCCCGTCGCGCGATAGACTTCGGGCGCCGATCGCGCCCAGCAGTACTTCACGATTGCGTCCACAGTCGGCTCGAAGGCGTCCCGAAGGCCATCGAGGATCTGATCAGTCACGGGCAAGCGCGCCGCCGAGCCGATGATCACAGCGCCTGCGATCGGAAGGCTCGGATCGCGTGCGAGCATGACCGCGATACCGCCGCCCATCGAATGCCCGACGGGGATAGCCGCGTCATCCGGCAACGTCCCGATGAACGACGACACAGCGCGCACATAAGCGCCGATGTCTTCGCTCGCCGATCCGGGCGAATTGGCGTGGCCCGGAAGGTCGATTGTGTAGACCGGCCGATCAGTGAAGGTCGCCGAGGACGAGATCGGCCGCACGCCGACGCCGATGACCGCGTTGGTCGTATATCGCCACTCCATCGGCCAGTCGCGACCTTGACCGCCGGCACCGTGGATCAGCACGAGGGCAGCTGCGCCGTTGCGAACGCCGTTGTGCGTGTAGTGAACCGCGCCCGCGTCTGTCTCAGCAATCGGCATACGCACGCCTTCCCCTCATCCCGGCGCTCCGATGTCAGTCCGGCCCGCACGGGACGGCCTTGCCATGGCGCCGGGCGCGATTGCAAGGTCAGGCCGCGCCTCGTCCAGCCCGTTGTCGGGCGAAATCCAAGAAGCCCCATGCGAATTGTGGATCTGACAACACCGATCACGGGAAATCATGCCCGCTGGGGCACCGACATCACGCGGAACGGCGACACCCGCGCGGGCGATCTTTTTCAGGTCACGACGGTTCGTCTCTCATGCCACGCGTTCACGCACGTGGATGCCCGCCGTCACTTCTTCGGCGATGGGGCGACGATCGAGGCAACACCGCTCGATACCGTCGTGGGCCCTGCAAAAGTCGTCGACCTCAAGGACACGGTGGCGAACCACGCGATCGATGCCGATCACCTCGCTCATCGGATGCGGCATGTAGAGAGCGGTGATCGCATTATTCTCGCAACCGCCTGGCACCGCCATCGCGACATCGCCGATCTCTCTTATTGGCGCGATGCGCCTTACCTGACGCGCGATGCAGCCGAACATCTGCTTGCGCGCGGTCTACAGACCGTCTGCTTCGACTTTCCCCAGGATTACACGATCCGGCAAATGATCGACGGCCAAACACCGCCCATCGAAGAGCACGTGACACACGACACACTGCTTCGGGCCGGTGTGCATATGGTCGAGTATCTGACCAACACGTCGGCGCTCTCGGGCCGCGTTGTGTTCCTGTCGGCTGCGCCATTGAAGATAGAGGATGCGGACGGTGCACCGGCCCGGGTCTACGCCATCGAAGACTTCAAAGGGTAGGTGCCTACATCGTCTCCTTGCCGCGTCCGATCGCGGCAATCCCCGTCCGCGAGACATCAGCGAGACCGAGCTCGGTCATGATCGAGATGAACTGCTCGATCTTGTTCTGACGGCCTGTGATCTGAAAAACGAAGTGTTCGGTCGAGGCGTCGATGACGTCGGCTTTGAAGATCTCGGCCAGCCGGAGCGCTTCGATCCGGTCGTCGCCCTTTCCGACGACTTTGATCAGCGCCAACTCCCGCTCAAGCGCGACTCCATCGAACGTCAGGTCGTTGACTTTGTGGATCGGGACCATGCGCTCGAGCTGATGTTTGATCTGCTCGATGACCGCCGGCGTGCCCCGCGTGACGATAGTGATGCGCGAGATGTGCTTCTCGTGCTCGGTCTCGGTGACCGTGAGCGAGTCGATATTGTAGCCGCGTCCGGAGAACAGACCGATCACGCGGGCGAGCACGCCCGGTTCGTTGTCGACGATCACAGAGAGCGTCCGGCTGACGATCTCTTCGGAGCGCTGCGGCGCTGGATAGTGCGATTGCGTCGG
>JBCBXS010000436.1:0-2234 GCA_039816475.1 Pseudomonadota bacterium
CAGTTGACGCAGGCTTTCATGATCGCCGAAAGGCGTTTCTGGCAGATCTTGGAGCCGGTCACGAGTGCGGCGACCTTCTGCTCCTCCTTCACCTTCCAGGCGATGTATTCCTCGATGTCGGGGTGATCGACATCGACGACGACCATCTTCGCCGCACGGCGGGTCGTGCCGCCTGACTTAATCGCGCCGGCGGCCCGGTCTCCGATCTTAAGGAAGCTCATCAGGCCGGAGGACTTGCCGCCACCGGAGAGCTTCTCGTTCGCACCGCGGAGGCTCGAGAAGTTCGTGCCGGTGCCGGAGCCGTATTTGAAAAGGCGCGCCTCACGGACCCAGAGGTCCATGATACCGTTTTCGTTTACGAGATCGTCTTCGACGGATTGGATAAAGCAGGCGTGTGGTTGCGGGTGCTCGTATGCGGACGTCGACTGGACGAGTTCGCCCGTCTTGAAGTCGACGTACGAGTGACCCTGGCCCGGACCGTCGATGCCGTAGGCCCAATGCAGGCCGGTGTTGAACCACTGCGGCGAGTTGGGTGCGCCGAACTGCATGGCGAGCATGTAGCGGTGCTCATCAAAGAAGGCGCGGGCGTCCTCTTCGGACGAGAAGTATCCGCCCTTCCAGCCCCAGTAGGTCCATGTGCCCGCGAGCCGGTCGAACACTTCGCGGGAATCCCGTTCGCCGCTGTAGCGATCTGCCTCCGGCATTTCGGCGAGAGCTGTTTCATCGGGCACCGATCGCCAGAGCCATGACGGGACTTGGGTCTCTTCGACCTTCTTCAAGCGCGCTGCGACACCGGCTTTGCGGAAGTACTTCTGCGCGATGATGTCGCTCGCCACCTGGCTCCAATGCTCAGGAACAAAGAAGCCCTTCAGCTGAAAGACGATGGAGCCGTCTGGGTTCTTGATCTCACTCGTCACCTCGCGAAACGAAATTGAAGCGTAGGGGGAGCGTCCGGCTTCGGTGAAACGGCGTGCGATCTTCATTGCAGTGTGCCCTGGTCGAGTTGCAATATTTTCTCTGGCCGCAAGGAGCCGTAGGGCGTCCAACGCGCGGGAACACAGGTGATCAGACACGCACCATCGCAAGCCGCACTTGATCCCTCTGGCGGCGGAGCGTCACTCGGTGACGAGGTGTGGTTGTGTGACTGAACGACTTACGCGCAGGCCGTATCGCTGGCGGGCCAGAGTGGGCCCAGGCCGAAGCGCGTCGTCTGCCTCAGTTGTGTGACGCGATTCGAGCCGTTGAAACAGACCCGGCTACAACCTCAAACCACTACCCGTTGCGGGTCGTGCCTTGTGGAGCCCCAAGATGTTGCGGGTGGAGGACGTGTGGAGGAATGCGGGAAAATGCGGAACGTCAGACCGCGGTTCGCCCCGTTTTCCGGGCACTCGGCGCGGGGTCACAGAGCTGGACAGGGAAGCGCTCTGTTTGTGCAACCCAATGTCATCAGCACGCTAAACGATTCAGATGTCACAGAGTGTGACGCATTAGCCGCGCACCTTATGGGGTCTAGACACGGTCACGTGGCGCTCCCTACTCAGCCCCTATGGATGGCGATATTGGCGTCAGACTGTGACGTCTGACCGCGCCACCGAACCTTATCGATCTCAGGACCGCAGCGATGGGCCTTTTCAGCGAAATCTTCTCGTGGTGGGGCGGGAACACATGGGGCACACGCTTCACGATCGCGCGGCAGGGCCGGAAGGTCGGCGAAGATGACCTCGGCAACACATACTACGAGCAGGTGAAGGGCACGTCCCCGCATGACGGCCCGCGGCGCTGGGTCATTTATTCCAAGAGCTCTGAGGCGAGCCTCGTCCCGCCGGCCTGGCACAGTTGGCTGCATCACACCGTTGACGTCCCGCCGACCGACGAGGACCAGGTCCGTACCTGGCAGAAGCCGCACAAGCCAAACATGACCGGCACGTCAGAGGCCTATCGCCCGCCGGGTTCGATCCTCACACCTGAGTCCCGGCCGCGCGTGACGGGCGATTACACGCCTTGGACACCCGACTGATCCGGCACGGTTGTTGAAACCGAGTGCGGATCGCCGCGATCCCACGTCTCGTTTGCACCAAACTTCGCTGGTCCCGTGTGGACGTGGCGCGGGTCTTCCGCAGGCCGTGTGGATCATGCCCGGCGAAGCGGGTAAGCATTTTGCCCAATCCAGCCCGACGTTTGGCTTCGAGGGATCATTCGGTGACGCGACGGACGAAGGCACCTTCAATGCGCTT
>JBCBXS010000437.1:0-2233 GCA_039816475.1 Pseudomonadota bacterium
CCCTCGTCGACGAGGAAATCGCGACGAGGGCTTCGATGTCTTCGTCGTAGATGATCTTCTTTCGGTCAGCGAGCGACTTGAAGCGGACGAAAGCGTCCTCCAGCGCGTTCTCGCCGAGCTCGTAGCCGAGCTCCTTCAGCTTCGAACGGAACGCGTTGCGGCCTGAGTGTTTCCCCATCACCAGCGAGGTCTTCGTTACGCCGACACTCTCGGGCGTCATAATCTCGTAGGTCTGGGCGTGCTTCAGCATCCCGTCCTGGTGAATACCGCTCTCGTGCGCAAACGCGTTACGGCCGACGATCGCCTTGTTGTACTGCACCGGGAATGAGGTCGCCGCACTCACAAGGCGCGAGGCGCGCGTCAACATCTCGGTCTGGACGTTCGAATGGAACGGCAGCACATCGCTGCGGGTCGCGAGCGCCATCACAATCTCTTCGAGCGCCGCGTTGCCCGCACGTTCACCAATGCCGTTAATCGTGCATTCGATCTGGCGCGCCCCGGCTTTGACGCCGGCAAGTGAATTGGCGACGGCCATACCGAGATCGTTGTGGCAGTGAACCGAGAACCGCGCCTGGTCGGAGTTGGCGACCGCCTCGCGCAACCGCTTGAACAGATCGAAGTGCTCTTCCGGCGTCGTGTAGCCGACGGTGTCGGGAATATTGATCGTCGTCGCGCCGGCCTTAATCGCGGTGTCGACACACTGGCAGAGGAATTCGAACTCGGTGCGCGTCCCATCTTCCGCCGACCATTCCACATCATCGACGAGGTTACGGGCCTGTGCGACCGACCGCGCGACCATCTCGCGGACCTCTTCGGGCTCCTTCTGAAGCTTGAACTTCATGTGGATCGGCGACGTCGAGATGAACGTGTGAATGCGCGGCTTCTGTGCGCGTTTCACAGCCTCGCCGCAGCGGTCGATATCCTTCACCCCTGCGCGCGAAAGACCGGCCACCGTGGCCGACTTCACGCGATCGGCGATCAGCGAGACCGCCTCGAAGTCGCCATCGGATGCAATCGGGAAACCAGCCTCGATGATATCGACGCCCATCGCATCGAGCAGGTCGGCAATCTCGAGCTTCTCTTCGAGCGTCATCGTTGCGCCCGGGCACTGCTCGCCATCGCGGAGCGTCGTGTCGAAGATCAACACGCGATCGCTGTCGGAGGTCGGAATGGTCTGTGCGGACGACGGTCCGGTCGGTGTCTCGGTCATCTGTTTGATATTCCGGGCTTGGCGCGGCGCGGGTCTGACCCAGTGCGCGCTGAGTTGGGCTTTCTGAGAAGTCCGGTCCCCTAGGCGCCCGCGGATGCGTCTTCGCTCCGCCCCGAGTGGCCTAGGGGCTGATAAGAAGGCCTAGCTGATGGCGCATCTGGCCGGGCAGCGCACGCCGCGTTGCAGTCGTCAGTCCGGGAATGTCGCGATGTGCTGACATGTGTCCGTTGTGTCGCGCGATGCAGGACGCGTTCTGCATCCGGGCTGGAACTCGCCTAGCGCTTACCGCAGGCAACTGAGGCTGACAACCTCGACCTCTGCCGGGCGGCCCGGCGCGCGCCGTTAGACTTCGAGTTGACCCGACATTACCGGCACCGCACGCCCGCCGATCCGCGCGGTCTCGAGCCGGCCACCCTCCATTTCAAGCGACAGCGTGATCAGGCTCGGGCGGCCCATTTCGAACCCCTGCTCGATCACCCGCGAGTGCCAGCCACCCGTTGGTTTGTCGAACTCGACAACGACGCCTGCAAACGCTGCCGCAGCGCTGCCCGTCGCCGGGTCCTCGGGAACGCCAGCAGCGGGTGCAAACATCCGCGCGCGATAGTGCGATGTCCGCTGCTCGGGCTCACGGCAATAGACGAAAGCGCCAACCGCGTCGTCATTCCCGAACGCCGCCTGCCAGCCAATCGGATTGGGCGCCGCCCGGTGCAGCACCTCGCGCGAGGCCACAGGCACGAATGTGAACGGATTGCCGGCCGAATAGCGACGCGCCTTGTGGTTTTGAAATCCGATCTCGCTCGGTAGAAGTCCAAGCGCATCGGCGAGCACATCAGCGGCCGGAGCGGCGCCGATCTGTTCCGGGAGTTTCGGCAGATCGAATTCCGCGAACGGCGCAGGGCCGTGCAGATCGCGGACACCAACGCGGACGATCCCGATCTGCGCCTCCAGCACGATCAGCGATTGGTCGCCGGAAAGGTTCCGATCTCGGGCCAGCGCCACGGACGTCCCGACGATTGGGTGGCC
>JBCBXS010000438.1:0-2231 GCA_039816475.1 Pseudomonadota bacterium
CCACGCAGCCCGCGTGCCCGGATCGGCGGCGGTCGCGGGATCGGGGACGCGGCCAGTAATCGGGATCGTATGCTCGGGACTGGTCCCCCACGTCATCTGAGGCGCGATCGCCCGGCCGTCGATTTCGATCTCACGGTCGAACACCGCATCGGCGTCGGATGAAAGCGTCCGCCAATGCTTGACCGCTTCGTCGAATTCGTCGGCGGTGGGCGCGAATGGGCGACCTGCAAGATAGTCAAACACGGTATCGTCCGGTGCGATCATGCCGACCTTTGCGCCGAACTCGATCGACATGTTGCAGACCGTCGCCCGTCCCTCGACGTCGAGCGACGTAATCGCCTCGCCCGCATACTCGACTGCATGATCGTTCCCGCCGGCCGCGCCCACCTCTCCGATGAGATAGAGGATCATGTCCTTCGGCGTGACGCCGGCCGGTCGTTCGCCGGCAATGGTCACACGCATCCGTTTCGGTCGCTTCTGGATCGTGCAGCCGGAGGCGAGCACGTTGACGAGATCGGTTGATCCGATCCCGAACGCGAGCGCGCCGAGGCCGCCGTGCGTCGAGGTATGGCTGTCACCGCACGTCATCACGAGACCGGGCTGTGTGAAGCCAAGCTCTGGCCCGATGATGTGCACGATCCCCTGGCGCGGATCGTCGATGTCGATAAACGAGATGCCGTGTTGCTCGGCGGCTGCCTTCAGTCGTTCTGCGCGGTCGCGTCCAGTCGCATTGCGGCGCAGGGCCCGGTCGGGTGCGGTCGAGATCGCGTGATCGGGTACGGCGAGATGGCTTTGCGGCGCTGCAACACCCAGACCGTTTGCCTCAAGCGCATCAAGGGCATTGAGGCCGCTCAGATCATGCAGCAAATTGCGATCGACGAGCAGGAGCGACATGCCGTGGCCAAGATCGGCGACGGTATGGGCGTCCCAGATTTTATCGAGCAGTGTGCGCGGTGCGGCGGACATCGGTTGCTACTGGCAGGACTTCGAAGCTTGGTCGCGCAAGGCTAGCTCGCGCGCTGACGACTTCCAAGCACGGTTAAGCGGCACACGATTGAGACGAACGCGATGACGGAACAGACCAAACCCGAACAGGTATCGCTCCAGGCGTTTGTCGGCAGCTTCGGCAACAAAGATGCCGCCGATGAAGCGCGCCGCGCTGCGCATAAGATGGACGTGCTCGAGCGCAGCATCGACGACATTCGCGATCTCGAAGAGCGCTTTCGGCCGTTGGTGATCGGCGCGGCGATTGCGTTTGCGATTGGGGCGGTGATCATTCTGGTCCCACACCGGTGGACGTTTGCGGCCTACCAGGTGATCGGCTCGTTCGGTGTTGTCGCGCTGTTGTCAGGTTTGCCGTTGCTCGGTGCCGCCTACACCGTGCGGGTTCGCAAGCGTTCGATCGTCGATCTCAACAAGATTGCGCTGAACCGAAAGCACTTCGTGCCGCACGGTGGGTATTACTTTCCGAGCGAGGCGCCGGGCGGGGCCGGGCACGTGATCCGTATGACATTCCGGAAGCCGGAGCGGCGGCGCTGGACGAAGTGGGATTACGTCAAACCCGGCCGGCTCTGGTGAGCAGGCGCGCGCGACATCAGAAGTCGTAGAGACGCTCGGCTGCGCCATTCATGTCGGCGACAACATCCGGTGCGCCTTCGGTCCATCGCAACAGCCAGCCGACGGTATCCGAATAATCGAATCTGCCTTCGTTCTGCGTCCACGGCCAGTCGCTGCCCCAGAGCAGCCGGTCGCCGGGCACGCGTTCGATGAGTTGGCGCGCAACACGATCTGCGTTGCAACGCTGCCGGTAAGGACCGCTCAGCTTTACGTAGACCCGTTCGCTCCGCGACTGAGCACGCGTGATCAGGTCTTCGAGGCCGGCGTCTGCACCTGGCCCATCGGCCGCCGGGCAGCCAAAGTGGTCAACGACCACGGCGAGCCCGCGCGCGGTCCATTGGTCAAGCAGCTTCGGCAATCGCTCGCAGTCGGCATAAACCTCGATGTGCCATCCGCGCGCGCCCACGCGTTCGGCGAGGCGGGTCTGATCGCGGTCGAGCGGCATTGCCGGATCCTGGCCTTTGAGATTGAAGCGGATACCGCGGACGCCGGAGCCGTGCAGTTCATTGATCGCGGCGTCCGATACATCCGGTGCGAGCACCGCAACGCCGCGCAGGGTCGCGGGATCGGCGCGAAGCACCTCAGCCATGTAGCTGTTGTCGAACCCGAGAAAC
>JBCBXS010000439.1:0-2229 GCA_039816475.1 Pseudomonadota bacterium
GTGCTGGATGATCTTCCTGCCATGGACGATGCAACCGAGCGGCGAGGTGCGCCCCCAACTCATGTGCAGTTCGGCGAGGCGACTGCGGTCCTCGCGGCAATCTCGTTGCTGAACGAGGGCTATCGCATCCTCGCGTCGCTTGAGGGTGTCGCGCCGCGCGCCGCTGCGGCTGCAACTTACGAGATGACCGAGGCTGTCGGCGTCGCGGGACTGACAAGTGGCCAGTGGCGCGATTTGAACCCGCTGCCCGATGCGGACGCGGCCACAATTGCTGAGACCCATGCGGGCAAGACCGGTGCTCTGTTTGGAGCGGCCCTCGCAATCCCAGGCGCGCTCGCCGGTCAAACCGAAGGCCATGTCGCAAAGCTCCGGGCCGCCGGAATTGAGATCGGCACTGCCTTCCAGGGCTACGATGATCTCCTCGATCGCTACGCCAAGCGCGCGGTGATCGGTAAAGATACGGCGGCGGATCAAAACCGACGGACGGTTGCCGACGTTATGGACCGCGAGGCGGCGCTGGTCTGGTGCGGTATGCACCTGAGACGAAGCGTCGATGCTCTCGCGGCAATGGGTCTCTCGAACAGCCTGACCGCGACCTATATCGAAGGTTTGGCGGCGGCCCTGTCGGCGCCGTTGGAGATCGACCCAAGACGGATCGCATGACGGCTGAAACACTCGAGCAGACGGATCTGGTGGCAGACCGCAAGCGCGCCAACGCCCGCGATGGGCGGATTGGGATCACGCTTGCCACGCTGATCATCGGCGCTTGGCTGACCGTGCATTTCGGCGCGATCTTCGGGTTCGCGTGGTCGTGGGCAAGCGCGCCGATCGGCATCGCACTAATGCTGCTCCAGACTTGGCTCTACGTGGGTCTGTTCATCATCGCGCACGATTGCATGCACGGCTCTCTGGTGCCGATGAAGCCTGCCTGGAACCGCTTGGTCGGCCAGCTCTGCCTCGCGCTTTACGCAGGCTTCTCGTTCGACTTCATGAACCGGAAGCACCATCAGCATCACCGCCATGCCGGCACCGCTGAAGACCCAGACTTTCACGACCACGCGCCGCACGCGTTCTGGCCCTGGTATGTGAAGTTCTTCCGCGAGTACTTCACGGGCCGCGAGATCATCTTCATTGCAGCCGGCGTCTGGCTGTACGTGCTCCTGTTCGGCGCTTCGTTCGTGAACATTCTGACGTTCTGGGCGATCCCCGCGATCGTCTCGTCGATCCAGTTGTTCACGTTCGGAACTTACCTCCCGCACGTGCCGGATGATCCTGCCTTCGCAGATCGTCACCGGTCGCGCTCGAACGACTTTCCGTGGATCGTGTCGCTGCTGACGTGCTTCCACTTCGGCTATCATCATGAGCATCATGATGTGCCGAACGCACCGTGGTGGCGACTGCCTGACGTCCGCCGTCGGGCGCGTGATAGGGGCGACGATGCCGCCGGGGTTCAGACGTCGCAGGCTTAGGTGAGACTTGGCGCCGGCGTCAGATCGCCTGCCGGCAATTCGGTCGCGTCGCCGAGCGCTGGTGCCGTCCACAACCCTTCGCGTGACAGAGCATCAGGGTTGCTCGGCTGCATGATGCGCTGGGCGAGAACGTCGAGGCCGCCGCCTGCAACGCCGCGAAATTTCCGTTGCTTCGAGACGACGGCGCGCGAGTCCCACGCAGCCGGTCCGCGTGCCCGGATGACGCTGCCGATATCGCGATAGACGTTGCGGGCGGCTGCGATCGCCCACGCGGCACGCAGCGGCAGCTTCGCGATCCCGAACCGGGCTGACGCGTAATAATCGTCAGCGACGTCCAAAAGCCGTTCCGTCACCGCGAAGACCGCCGCGCGGTTCTCCGGTTTGGCGACATCCGACGGCGCGACGCCGGCCTCGCGCAGCCAGTCCGCCGGCAGA
This sequence comes from Pseudomonadota bacterium, assembly GCA_039816475.1. Classification (GTDB taxonomy): domain Bacteria; phylum Pseudomonadota; class Alphaproteobacteria; order Rhizobiales; family Hyphomicrobiaceae; genus JBCBWG01. The sequence goes on from JBCBXS010000439.1 coordinate 1,905, forward strand.
TAGCAGCGGCCGACTTCCGCGTCGCCGATCACATCGCGCGAGATATTCGTGAGCTGAAACGCGATGCCGAGATCCGACGCGCGATTGAGCGTCGACTGCTCGCGCGCGCCCATGACCATCGCCATCATCACCCCGACCACGCCGGCCACGTGGTAGCTGTAGGTCAGCGTGTCGTTGAGCGTGGAGAACGGCACGCGATCGACGTCCATCCGGAAGCCTTCGATCAGCTCCAACGGATGACGGTCCGGGATCTCATGCCGGGTGGTGACTCGATGGAGTGCCTCGAATACCGGCCCGTCCGGACGGCCGGCGAGGGCCGCCCGCG
>JBCBXS010000043.1:0-12917 GCA_039816475.1 Pseudomonadota bacterium
CCGAGCCCTTCAGCTTGTCAGCCGAATTCGAGCCGATGATTCCTTCAGTGCCCTCCTGCAGGGCCTGTACTTCCTCGACGAGGTTTTCGAAACCTTTGTCGGGCTTTTTCGCTTGTGCCACTTACGGCCTCCTTCTCTTCAATCCCCTAAACGCGCGTCCCTGTTATGTGCGTGGCTTCACCACGCGATGCCTTCGTAGGACGCTTCCTCGGGCACCGTTTTAAACAGCCGTGCGAGGTCCAGGATGTGCACGCGGGGGTCACGCGCACGAACCGCTTCACGGAATTCCTCAGTTGCGTGGCTGACGACGACGACATCGCTGCCGTTCATCAGGTCATCGCTTGAGCCGACGCAGAGTGTTTCGAGTTCGTCCATCAGGGCTGCCTGTGTCGGGCAGGCGTGTCGGACGTAGGCGATCTGGCTTTGCAGGCCCGAACCGAACTCGAGGTTCGGGTCGTAAGCCGTCAGCGTTTCACCTTTCGCCTGCAGCCGCGCCATCAGCTCGAGCGTCGGGCTCTCGCGCAGGTCGTCGGTGCCAGGCTTGAACGTGACGCCGAGGAAGCCGATGCGCTTACCGGCGAAGTCTGCGAGCAACTGTTCGGCCTGCGCGATGTGGGCGACGTTGGTTGGCATCAGCGACTGGACGAGTGGCAGATCGAGATCCTGCTCATCGGCGAGATGGGCGACCGCGCGCACTTCCTTCGGCAGGCACGAACCGCCGAACGCGAACCCGGGACGCAGGTAGTACGGCGACAGGTTCAGTTTCGTGTCCGTGACGAACACGTTCATGACTTCATGGCTGTCGATGCCTAGCGACTTGCAGAGCCGGCCGATCTCGTTGCCGAACGCGACCTTTGTGGCGTGCCAGACGTTGTCGGCGTACTTCACCATCTCGGCTGCTTCGATCGAGATGAACTGCACGTCCGGATCGACCTGGCCGTAGATGCGCGCGACGATTGACTGCGCACGGGCATCGGACGCACCGACCACCGTTTTCGGCGGCGCGTAGAAGTCGGCAACGGCGACGCCTTCGCGCAGGAATTCCGGGTTGAAGCAGAGGCCGAAGTCGACGCCGATCTTCTTGCCTGAGGCCTTCTCGACCTCGGCACCGACCACATCAAGCGTCGTGCCCGGCGGCACCGAGCAACGCAGGACGACGACGTGGAAGCCTTCCTTCATCGAGATCGCCTGGCCAATCGCGCGGCTTGCCTGACGCACGTAGGTCAGATCGCAGCTGCCGTCCGGCGCCGTCGGCGTCCCGACCGACATGAACGTGACATCGGTCTCAAGCACGGCCGCGACCAGATTGTCGGTCGCGTCGATCAGGTTGTTCTCGACGCCTTCGGTAAGCAGTTCCTCGAGGCGTTCTTCGACGATCGGTGAGCGACCGGCCTTGATCGAGTCGATCTTGTCCTGGGCCACGTCGACGCCGACCATGCGGAAGCCGAGATGGGCGAGACAGGCCATCGAAACGGCGCCAACATACCCAAGTCCGATCACGCTGATGGCAGGCTTCTCAGCCAACGCCCCGTCCACAACCGTGAACGGTGCACGCGTATCCAGCTCTTCCCCTAGCGGACGCGTCAGTGTCATGCCGTAAACTCCCACACGCAGTGTTGTGCCCCCCTCACGGGGCGTTTCATTGGTGCGTGTCGGGTCCTGCGCGCTTGCCGTTCCTTGATGCGACCCAGTCCCCTTGGGCCGCACGCGAACGGGCCTCAGAAGACGGAGGCCGGGCGCACACTGCTTTTCACGCAGTCGCACCCTGACAGCGAGGTCTCATCAGTCCTTTTCAGATATCGCTCAAATTCGAAGTAGTTTTCAGGTGAGAAACGCGACAACCGTCCGCCAATTCGGCATTTCGAGCGCCTTGGAATAAGACATTACCGCGAGGAACAATGCTGAAACCATGAAGACGGTGAGGTAGCGGGCCATCCACTCACGGTACAGCTGAAGCGCCGAATTGCCCGAGAAACCTTGCTTCTGGTTGCCTCGGTTGGCCCACTTCTGCTTCGACAGGCGCGAGAGCATGTAGACTTTGACCGCTGCGTTTACGACCTGATTAACGTAGAGCGTCCAGATAAAATTAAGGTCGATGCGTCGTGCATAGGTGAAGAGCACGAGGGAAAGAATTCCGCGGGTGACGCCGATATATGCAAGGTAGGCTAATAGAAAACTAACGCCGATCTTGAGCGTTAACGCGAGCGCAAGCATAGGCGAGAACAACATCGTCCAGACGGCGATGCGCTGGTCGACGCAACACCACCAGATAAAGAACGGCATTTTCGTCGGCCCGAGCGCGATCGCGCGCTGACCGTTCCGGAGCATGTTGCCCGACCAACGCCGCAGGTTCTCGATCATGCGCCGGGCGGCGCTGCCTTCGATGATCTCAATCGTGTAGCCGCGGGAATCCGGGACGTAGAGCATCTTCACGCGATGCTGTAGCAGCGCGTACCAGGTCGACTTGTCGTCGCCCGAGAGGAACCGGAACGTCCCCCAGAGCCAGTGATTGAGGAAGTCGGCTTCCTGGAGACGGATGAAGTCGTGCGAGACGATGTGGGTCGCGCGAAAGACGGAGAAACGCCCCGTCAGCGTCAGCACGCGACCTGACAACGCGTGGCTCATCATCGCCATGCGCCGCTGCGCAAACCGCATCGACAGCCACGACTGCAACCACTGCGGACCGACGACGACCACGTCTTCGTCCGTCGTCAGCGCATGCAGCTCTGGATCGGCTGCAAACATCGGCAGGCATTTGTTCAGAGCGCCATGGTCGAGCACGAAATCGCCGTCCATGAACGCGACGATGTCTTCGGACCCGAGACCCTCGCGCGACATCGCACGCAGAAGCAGCGCGATCGCGATCCGCTTTCCCGGCTGGTTCTGGCGAATGATGCGCAGTTCGATGTCGCAATCCGACCCGACGGTTCGGAAGTGCTCGATGAGAACGCGCTCGTCTTCCGGCTCACTTGATCCGATCCAGATCGTCGCCGGAATGCCCGCGTCACGCACTTCCGAGCAGATCGAGCGGACCACTGCCTCCGCCGTCGAACGCGCCTCGCGGAACGTCGTCATCATCACGTGGATGCGCTTGGGTCGCCAACCTGAGTCCCAGAAATCCTGCGCCCGCGCGCGGATCTTCGGGAACGTCACGCGCTCATAGATGATCGCGCGCATCCAGTGGTTGAACCACCAGGAGTACCGCCAGACACCGAGCACGCCCATGATGTAGATGAACGTTCGGTTCTCGACGTCCCAGATCTGGTTCGGGATCGTCGTCATCAGCATCACGCAGAAGCCGAAGTAGATGAACAGCTGCGCAAAGACCTTGAGCGACCACTTCTCGTGGACGGCCAAGGGTTCGGCCGGATCGTCCATCCGGTATGGGTTGACGTGCGGATTGCGTGGATGTGGCGTCCGGCGTACAGGCACCGCCGCCGGCGCCGACTTGGCGGCCGTGCGCTTCGCTCGTGGCGGGAGAAGCGCCACCTACTCCGCTCCCAGCAGGCGGTCCTGAACTGAGCGGAGGGCTGCGTTCACCGAGTTGCGCGGGAACACGACAATGACCGGCGTTCCCGGCCGGTAGCGGACATCGGTCTGGAAGCCTTCGACGTCCTTGATCTCGATGGTCACTTCCGCCGAACGGTCCGACGGGCCTCGCCAGGAATAACCCGGCGGCTTCCGGAACTCTTGTTCGCGCACAAAGCCGGAGGTCCGATCGATGCCGACGACCGTGCCTTCGATACGCTGCGTCAGCGACGGGATGACGATGTCGACTACCGCGCCCATCCCGACGTAAAGGATCTCATCCTGCGTCAGGAAAGCTTTGATCAGCCGCTGCTTCGGCGGCTCGATGATGGCAACCGTATCGCCGCGGCGAACCTGCAGATTGTCGGCGAGCGGGAGCTTAATTACCTGCCCGTCGAACGGCGCAGTAATCCGGAACCGCTCGCGGTGGCGGGCGAGCGCTGCCAACTTTTGGCGCGCGAGATCGATATTTCGTTTGGCAAGCTCGACCTCGGCTTCGAACTTGCCGAGGTCGCCGACGACATTCTCGCCGGTGTAGATGCGGCGGCCGATGTTTTCATTCGCAAGCGTCACGCGCGACTCAAGCTCGACGCGCGTCTGCTGCATGCTCTTCTTGAGCGTGATAACCCGCTTCTCGGCGTCCTCTCGCTGGACACCGGTCGCGTAGCCGCGGCCAAACAATGACTGGATGCGGTTGCGGTGCAGTTCGGCGGTCGCGAGCTGTGCTTCGAGCGCTTCGAGCCGCAGCTTGGCCTGCTCAACGTTCTTGACCTCGACGGTCGCGAAGCTTCGCACGCGCTGGAGTTCTTCGAGGTAGCGCCGCTCGACATAGGCGAGCTTGGCTTTGGTCTCGCCGACATCGATCTGTGCGACTTCGATCTCGCGATCGATCTGCGTGTCGGCGACGTCGAGAATGACCTCGCCTTTCTTCACCGGCTTCCCGACGGCGACGTCCTTCCAGATCAGACGACCGTCGACGCGCGCGGTCACCCGGTCGACCGGCGACGTAATCACCGCCGTCTGGACTTCAAGACGATAGAAATTCGCGTAGATGAGCATTGCCGTGTAGGCGAAGACCACGAAGCCGAGCAGCACATAGAGCCCGGTCATCGCGAAGGTCTTGATCGGCCAGCGCCGCACCGGGACCTGATCGGCCGGGCTCGCGTCCGGCTCCAGCGACGCTGGCGTCACCGGCACATCGATGCGGTTGATCGTGTCTTCCACGTCCACCATCGAGCCGCGGATGAGCTCTTCGATGAAGTGGGACATCAGCTCGCGCTCGCGCTCACCGATCGCGGTGAACTTCAGCGCAAAGCCTTGAGCTTCGGGCTCATGGCGGACGACTTCCGCCTTGGCGTCGAAGGCGACTTCAAAGCCCTGAAACGGCAGGACGAGATGAAGGTCGATCTCTTCGTGAAGTGCCGGCAGCGCATCGGGGTAGCCGACAAGGCGGATCCCGCCGAGCGACCAGTCAGCCGCGCGCAGCCGCCAGCCGCCCACGTCCACAAAAAGTGGCGCGGTCACACGGTGATGGCGGCGCTGATCCGGCCGCTCCCGTCTGACTTTGACTGCCATACGCGCGCTCGAAATAGTCCACGCGCGGGCGCACTTCACCCGCAGTCTGCGGTTCTGTCACAACGTCCTTAACGGACGATTTCCATACGCTTCAAACCAGTTATGCCGGCCCGGTTGCGTCAGCAATTGTTGACGCCCGGTAGATCTGTTGCCTCCGTTCCGCGCGGAACAGCGAGCAGCGTCTCGTGCTGGCATCTTCCAATCATCGAACACGGCAGCCGCATCGCTGCACTGAGGGAGACACCAGATGACCTTCAAGACCACCGCCGCCATCGTCGGCTTCGCATTCGCTTCCGCCATGACCGTTCCGACCGTTGCGCAGGCCTTCCCGTTCGACCACGCCGTGAAAGGCGTCTCGGGCCTCGATCTCGGGTCCGGCCGTTAACGGCTCATTCGCTTTTGCCCCGCTGGGCCCGCCTTCCGTCCCGATCAGCGGACGGTCCTCCTGAGGCGAGAGAGTGCGGGGCACAAAACTTCAAGCGCAGCGACCGGGGCGTCCGGCGCTGCGCTTTTTTCGTCTCGGCGCGCTGCACCCCTAGAAGGCGTAGCGAACGGGCTCGAACCGATCCATCGCCCGGCGAATGCGGCGCACGTTGCGATCCAACATCCGGCGGAGGCGTCGCCGCTCCATCCGAGACACGCGACCGTCGAGCGCCGCAAACGTGCGTTCGAGGCGGATATCCGTGACGCGATGCATGAGCCGGCGCACGTCCCGCTGGGTGAGCCGCCCGCGTCGCAATCCACGCAGGATCCGGCGGGTCTGCCGGTTCAGGCGGCGATCAATGCCGGGCGTCGCAATCGGCTGGCGGATAAACTCGCGGTCGATCCTGCTATCAAAGCGCTTGCTGGTCTTCGCGGCTGTATAGGTGTCGGCGTTTGCGGGGACGACGGAGACCGCGACGGCAAGGGCAACTGCGGACATCGACGTGAGGCTCGCGAGCGCGACGGCTTTCAGGACGGCTTTCATTCTGTGTCTCCAAGGTTGGTTATGCGCTTCCCCTTGAGACGCACCCTCGCAGACCCGCCTTGAACGCCGACTGATCGCCGATTTCAGATACCGTTCACGAAAAAGGGCGGCACCACCGCGCCGCCCTGACACCACCGTTGATTGTAGACGTTTGCGATTAAGCGCTGCGGTAGAGCTTCGTCATGACGAACTCGCGGTGGCCGAGGGCTTCGGCCGCCGTGCTTCGTCCGCTGGCCGTCCTGACGATCATGTCGATCAGCGCGTCACCCGCATCGTCGATGGTCATATCGCGCCGAAGGATGCCCGAGACGTCGACGTCGACGTGCTCACTCATAGTCCGGACCGTCCGCGGGTTCGCTGTGATCTTAATGACCGGCACGATCGGGTTGCCGACCACGTTGCCCTGTCCGGTCGGGAAGGTGTGGACCACGTAGCCGCCGGCTGCCATCAGCGTCACGCACTCGGCGGCCGCAGATGACGTATCCATGAAATAGAGGCCCTCGCCGCGCTTCGGTTCTTCCGCCGGATCGAGGATGTCGATGTACTTCGATGTCCGGCCGATCTTCTCGAGGTTGCCGAGCGCCTTTTCCTCGATCGTCGTCAGCCCGCCTTCGATGTTGCCTTTGGTCGGCTGGCTCTCGGAGAGGTCATCGACCTTGTTCGCCTCGATGACGTCGTCCTGGTAGGCCTGCCACATCTTGTACCACCGCTCGCCGACCTCTTCGTTGACCGCGCGCTTCTTGCAGATGTGCTCGGCGCCGGTGATCTCGGACGTCTCACCGAAGCAGCCGTAAATGCCTTCAGGCAACAGCTTGTCGTACATGTTGCCGACGGTCGGACAGGAGCCGAGGCCGGTTGTCGTGTCGCTCTCGCCGCACTTGGTGGAGACCCAAAGCTCGGAGACCGAGCACTCCTCGCGCTGCAGTTCGCTGGCGTTGTGGACGAACTCTTTCGCCTTCCAGCTCGCTTTGCGGATGGTCTCGAGGTCGCCGTTCTGCTCGATCGAGAAGCCGGCGACCGGCTTACCTGTCTTGGCGATGCCCTCGACGATCCGGTTCGTCCAGCCGGGCTCGATGCCAATGACGACCACGGCTGCCACGTTCGGGTTTGAACCCGTGCCGATCATCGTGCGGAAATGAAGATCAAGGTCCGGGCCGAACTGAAGGCGGCCATAGGCATGCGGCAGCGCCATCGTGCCTTTGATGTTGTTTGCGACTGCTTCGCAGGCTGCATTCGAGATATCGTCGACCGGCAGGATCACGACATGGTTGCGAACGCCGACGCGACCGTTCTCGCGGCGATACCCTTTGAATGTGAGGTTTGAATACTTGCCTTTGGCAGCGCCGTTTCCGTTGCTCGACATCGCGCTTACCACCGTTTCGTTTTGAGGTTGTGTGTGTGGACGTGCCGGCCCGTCTGGGCTGCACCGACCATTCGACCGATGTCCTCGCCGTACTTCGTGACGGTGTCGCCTTCGGAGAGATCGGACAGCGCAACCTTGTGGCCGATCGGAATATCGTCGCCGACCTTGAGGTTCAGCGTTTCATCTGTCTCCGTGATGACGCCCAGCATATCGGTGCCAGCGGTGACGCCTTCGACGACGATGACGCCGACATTGTCCTTCGGGCTGTGGACGAGAAAATGCGGCTCGGGCAAGTGCGGCCTCCCAGTGTTCTGTTTGTTGTGGCGCAGGCAGGTTGAACCGGCAGGCGCGCGTCACGCTTAGGCGTCCGGGCGGTGCGGGGTCAATCAATCGTAAGTCAGCAACGCCCGTGTCGCGGGGGCTCTACAGAGCTGAAATCCACCTTGAGCCGCACGGCTTTATGCCGGCGCCCACCGCGCTTATATTCATGAGATCCACGGGCCCTACGACACCGCCCTTCCCGCCGCACCAGCAATCATGGCCTGACACACATGCAGCCCGTTACGATCTACACGACCATGCTTTGTCCCTACTGCCGGATGGCAAAGCGCCTCTTGAAGTCAAAGGGCGTCGCGTTCGAGGAGATTAACGTCAGCCGACAGGCGGACCGCGAAAAGATGAAGGAGCGCGCTGACGGACGTCATACCGTGCCGCAGATCTTCATTGGCGACACGCATGTGGGTGGTTGTGACGACCTGCACGACCTCGAACGGGCCGGGAAGCTCGATGCACTGCTTGCCTGCAACGCAAGTGGGTAAGTCCGCCTCCGAGCAGCGCCGTTTCACGGCCGCCGTTATTCAGCTTTGCTCCGGCCGCGAGATCGACGCCAACATCGAAGCTGCGTCGTCGCTTATTCGAGAGGCGGCGATGGCTGGCGCGACCTATATCCAGACGCCCGAAGTCACGAACCTGATCGAGATGAAGTCCGGGCCGCTGTTCGAGAAAGCGGAACCCCCGGACGACAATCGCGCCGTTCGCGCATTCGCGGCGCTGGCGTCCGAACTCGGCATCTGGCTGCACGTCGGCTCGATGGTGGTCCGCCTCAGCGACGAGAAGGTCGCAAATCGTGCGTTCGTGTTCGATCCCCATGGCCGCACGGTCGCGACGTACGACAAGATCCATATGTTCGATGTCGCCTTGCCGGGAGGCGAAACCTATCGCGAGAGCAAGCGCTATCAGCGCGGTGACAAAGCCGTTGCAGTTGACCTGCCCTGGGCCCGGCTCGGCGTCACGATCTGTTACGACCTGCGTTTCCCCGCCCTTTACGGTGACCTTGTGAAGGCTGGATGCGAGATCATCGCGATCCCGTCTGCGTTCACCGTGCCCACCGGACGCGCGCACTGGCATGTGCTGTTGCGCGCACGGGCGATTGAAACGCAGTGCTTCGTCATCGCGGCGGCACAGGGCGGCGAGCATGAGTCCGGTCGCAAGACCTTTGGTCACAGCCTGATCGTTTCACCGTGGGGTGACGTTGTGGCTGAGGTTGACACCGACGCGCCTGGCTTTGCGCTCGCCGAGATCGATATGGCGGCTGTTAACCAGGCGCGTGAAAGGATCCCCGCGCACGACCACCACGTGCCGTTCACGACCGATACGTCTTACCTGACATGATCCGCTACGCCCTGATCTGCAGCGAGCAGCACACCTTCGAGAGCTGGTTCTCAAACAGCGCCGCCTTCGACGCACAGGCGGCGCGCGGGCTTGTCTCATGCCCCGTGTGCGGCACCACCGATGTGCGCAAATCGCTGATGGCGCCAAACGTATCGCCTCGCACGCGGCACAGAGGCGATCGTCCGACGCCGTCATCGCCGTCTTCAGAGACAGGCGCTGGGTCTGACAGCCACGACAGCACCCCTGCCTCGCCGGCGCCGGTCCCGGCCCCGGTGCCACAACCGCAGTTCGCCAACGCACAGGCAGCCGAAGCGGCGGCGAAAGTTGTGGCGTTCATGCGAGCGGTGAAACAGGCCGTCACGAGCAACGCCGAAGACGTCGGGCCGAAATTCGCCGACGAGGCGCGCAAAATTCATTACGGCGAAGCGGACGAGCGTCCGATCTACGGCGAGGCAACGCTTGAAGAAGCGCAAGAGCTCGCCGAGGAAGAGATCCCGTTTGCGCCGCTGCCCGTGCTGCCGGAAGACCGGAACTAACGCGACGCTCCTGACTGGCGTCCGACTGGGACGGCAGGTTGGTCCCGCCGTCCGCAAGCGGCTCAGTACCTCAAATGATGAAGCGGTTGAGCCGGCGGGCCCGCTGTGCCGAGGCAAGGGCTGCCGACGGGTCATCGTACCAGGGCGTTAATAGCGCACGATCCACGTCGGCTCGCGTCAAACCAATATCATGGAGGCCGCGCTCATCGAGCGCTCGAAGCTTCGTGATCTGACGACGGTTTGCATAAGAACGCAGTGCGCTGCCGACGCGGTCGGCGATCGCCGTGGTGATTTCGCGGAACGACAAACGGGTCTGGCGGGCCGCGATCTGGTGACGTGCTTTTATCATCCTGCAGTCTCCTCTTTGCCTGAAGGCGGCGCGTTGATTGGCGTCGCCTGCTGCGATGAGACGAACATGCGCCCACCGTCCTGACAGCGTCCTGTCAGGAGCCCGGGCGGCCCCTCTGGCGCTCATGACACCGTTCTGTCAGGAGTGATCGACAGGCGGATGGAGAGGTCGAAATGCGGCGCGCGGATCGCTTATTCGAGATCATCGAAATGCTGCGCCGCAAGCGGGTCACACGGGCACAGGACCTCGCCGACAAGCTCGAAGTTTCCGAGCGGACGATCTATCGCGACATCCAGGATTTGATCGCCAGCGGCGTGCCGATCGAGGGCGAAGCCGGCGTCGGCTACATGCTGCGCTCCGGCTACGACCTTCCGCCGCTCATGTTCAGTGAGACAGAGATCGAGGCGTTGATCCTCGGCGCGCGGATTATTGAATCGTCGGGGGATCGCGCGCTGTCGGATGCCGCATCAGGCGTCATTGCGAAGGTCGAGGCGGTCGTCCCGGCTGCGCTTCGAGAGTACATGGCATGCACGGCACTGCTCGCGCCGGCAAGCACGCTGACGCGGCCGATCGCCTTTGACGTTGGCGAACTGAGGAAAGCACTTCGCGACAAGTGCGTCGTCGCGTTCAGCTACACCGATGGCATTGGCGAAGCGTCAGCACGGACGGTGCGACCGCTCTCGCTCGCCTACTTCGGGCCCGTCTGGTGTCTCGCGGCATGGTGCGAGTTACGCAATGACTTCCGCGTCTTCCGGCTGGACCGCATCGCCGACTTCAAGGTCGAGGACCGCACGTTCAAAACGGAAGCCGGAAAAACGCTGAAGGAATTTCTGGCGCGCGACAGGACATGGTTCCGCGGCAAGTGCCAACCGGACACCGGCTATCTGATCGGCGGGCCATCGACTGCGACGGCCTTGCCGTGCTCCGAGCCGGAGACCGCCTCAACCTGCGACGTCGATCAGGCCTGACGGGCCTGGCGCAGTGCAAGCTGCAGGGCATCGGCGACTTCCGAGCGTTCTTCGTCCGTCAGGAACGCGCCGAGGATCGCGCTGCGGCTTCGCTCGACCAGCGACAGAATATCGGCCTCGTCATCACGGTTGATCAGCGAGACGTAGGTCAGTGCCGGATCGAAGGTCTCAGAGCGCGTCCGGCCGATGCCATCGCGGCGGGTGAGCGTGACTGCGCGGCGGGTAACTTCGATGGTCTCCGAGCTTCGCCCGTCGCGGTAGTTGACGCGGAATGCGATGTAGACCAGTGCGACGTCCAGGCCGAAGAAGACCATCACCGGCCAGGCACCCAGCAGAAAGAAGACGAGCCCCGCGATCGCAGAAACGCCCCCGAGGACCGCCATCACGATCAGAAAGCCACTTTGCGGCAGCGAACGGTGCGGCAGCAGCGTCGCGCGGAACGGCAGCCGCATGAGAGGGTCTCGGGTCGCGTCAGTCATCGGACAACGTTAGGCTTGCAGCCGGGCACCGCGCAACCAGCTCACCGGGGAACAAATGGCCGCGAAACTGGGACTGAAGTCACGGTCCGGCGATGGGGGCGCGGCAGCCGCGAAGCCCAAGGCGAAAGCGCGCCGGAAAGCACCGCGACTGCCGCGGTCGAAGCTGACGGGCGATGAGATCGAGCAGATGTTTGCCCGCTTTCAGTCCGCCGAGCCGGAGCCGCAAGGCGAACTGGAACACGTCAATCCCTTCACGCTTGTGGTCGCCGTGCTCCTCTCGGCACAGGCGACCGATGCCGGCGTCAACCGCGCGACCCGCCCACTGTTCGCGATCGCCGACACGCCGGAAAAGATGCTCGCGCTCGGCGAGGACACCGTCCGCGATTACGTCAAGACGATCGGACTGTTCCGGAACAAGGCCAAGAACGTTATCGCGCTCTGCGAACGCCTGATTGGAGAGTACGGCGGCGAGGTGCCGGAGGACCGTGATGCCCTCGAAGCCCTGCCCGGTGTGGGGCGCAAGACGGCCAACGTGGTGATGAATATGGCGTTCGGGCATCCGACGATGGCAGTCGACACCCACGTCTTTCGCGTCGCGAACCGGACGGGCCTCGCGCCCGGCAAGGACCCGCTTCAGGTCGAGGCGAACCTCCTTAAGCGCGTGCCAGAGGCCTACGGCGTGCATGCCCACCATTGGCTGATCCTTCACGGCCGCTACATCTGCAAGGCGCGGAAACCGGAATGCCACCGCTGCGTCATCAGCGATCTCTGCAAGTTCAAGGAGAAGGTCTTTCCGGACGCGGACTAGCGGCGGGCAACTGGCACAGCGCTTGAACAGGCTCAGCGACGCCGCATCCGCGCTCACTGAACGCGGTTAACGCGCGGCGCGAATGAGCCTGGATGATCCTGCCCCGCCGCATATCGAAACGTATCAGCCGTCACCGACTGTCAGCCGTGATCGTCTGGCTCGCGGTCGCCTCGAGCTGCATCGTCTTCAGCGAGCCCGCACCCGTCGACGCACTGCTGATGCTGGCGATCGTCGCATTACCCATCCTCGGCACAATCCGGCTCGGGCCGATCTCCACCATCGTCACAGCGCTCTGGCTCGTGACTGTCGGGCTCAGCTTCCTGACGCTGCCGATGTCGCCTGATTTCGGTGGCGGGCTGAAGCACCTCGTCATCACCCTCTATCTCGTCATCGCAGCGGTCATGCTCGCAGGCTTCATCGCCCAGAAGCCCGAGACGCGCGGACGGCTGTTCCTGAACGCCTACGGCATCGCATGCCTCTTTGCCTCGGCACTCGCCCTCATCGGTTTCTTTAAACTCGCGCCCGGCGCCTACGCGCTGTTCACGAACTTCGGCCGGGCACGGGGGCCCTTTAAGGATCCGAACGTGCTCGGCGCGGCGCTCGCGCCCGGCTTCATATGGTTCGCCTGGCAGGCTCTCACGGCGCCGGCCACGCGCGCGCTTGCCTTCTCCGC
>JBCBXS010000440.1:0-2218 GCA_039816475.1 Pseudomonadota bacterium
AAGTCGTCCAGAACAGTGCGCAGCCGAAGGCAGCGGGCGCCGAAGAATCCGTGTCCGTGCTCGAGAGCGAAGCGCGGATCATGACGTCCGATCTCGTCCTCCGCCGCGTCATCGAAGACAAGGGCCTGCTGGCCGACCCCGAGATCAGCGGTGAGCTCCGCGGGCCGCTCAGCTTTATCGGTGATCTGCGCGCCGCTACAGGCCGTGTGATCCGCCGCCTGTTTGGCCGGACTGAGCGCTCGTCGGACCCGATGCTCGATGCGCTCGAAACACTGCGGGCCGCCGTCAACGCCGAGCGGCAGCCGCGCTCATTCATTATCGATCTCGAGGTGCGCCTCACCGATCCGGTCAAAGCGGCGAACGTTGCGAACTGGATCGCAGAGGAGTACGTCAGCTCGCGGTTCGGCGCGCGCGCAACGGCGACCGAGAAGGCCGCCGACTCGCTGACCGATCGGCTCGACACGTTGAAGACCCGTGTCGAGAAGGCCGAAACCGCGGTCGCGAAATTCAAGGCCGACAACGACATCGTCGAAAGTGCCGGCCGGACGGTGGACGACCAGCAACTGGCTGAACTCAACACGCAGCTCAGCCAGGCGGCGGCAGCCACGATCCAGGCGAAGGCCCGGCTTGAGCAGGTTGAACGGTTGCGCCGCACCGGCGTCGGCACGGGTGCGACGAGCGAAGCCGTGACGTCTCCGGCGCTCTCAGCGCTCCGCCAGCAGGTCGCGCAGGTCCGCCGGCGCGTTGCAGCGCTTTCAGCAAATTTGCTCCCGACACATCCCGATCTCCGCCGGACGCGTCGCGAACTCTCCGACGCTGAGGCGCAGGTGCGCGAAGAGCTCGCCCGGATCGGTCAGGCCGCACGGCTTGATCTTGAACGCGCGGAAGCCAACGAGGCCGCGCTCCGTCGCGATCTCGACACGAAGAAGCAGCGCTCGCAGGACGTGCAGCAGGTCCAGGTGCGTCTTCGCGAACTTGAGCGCGATGCTGAAGCGAGCCGTCAGGTGTATCAGGCGTTTCTCGTGCGCACGCGTGAGCTGACGGCGCAGCAGCCGGTCGACAACTCCCTGGCGCTGGTTTTGTCAAAGGCGGTTCCGGTCAGCGGTATTGTCGGCCCGCCGCGCGCGCTGCTCGCCGGGCTCGGACTATTGATCGGGTTCGCATTCGGATGCGGGCTCGGGCTTTGGCGGGACCAATCCGATCCGGTCGTGTCAGGCGCCGATCAGATGCAGCCGTTGGTCAGAGGCGCGCGTGTCTCGACCATTCCGGCGTTGGCCGCGGCCGTATCGCAGACCAACGATCGTGTGCTTCTAAAGCGCAAGAAGAAGTGGGCGCCTGAGGTCGTCCCAATCCCGGCTTATGTGATCAACGCATCGAACTCGCGGGCGGCCAAAGCCACACGGGCCATCGCAGCCGACATCTCTTATGCCCTGCAATCTCAGCCGCATCCGGTGGTGATCGTCACCGCCCAGTCGCATGACGAAGGCAAATCGACGGTTGCGTTAAACCTTGCGTTGGCGGCAGCCGAAGAGGGTCAGCGCGTTGTCCTGATCGATGCCGATATGCAGACGCAGAACCTGTCGAAGCTGGCAGGCGCGACGGATGTGCCTGGCCTGCTTCAGGTGCTTGATCGGCCGTACAAGCTGACGGCTGCGATCCATCGGCTGGCGAACCTGCCGATCGGGTTGTTGTCTGCCGGACGCGGCACGGTCTATCCGCAACGCCGCCTGAACCGGCATCGCGTCGCCGACCTCGCTTATGCGCTCGGCGAGAGCTTCGATCTTGTCGTGGTTGATGCCGGCACATCGCAGCGCGCGCTCAGCTGGCTGCCGTCGGCTGGAATGGTCGTCCTTAGCGTCCGGCGTGGCGTGTCCGACAAGGCCGGCATCGCGCGCGTCTACGAGGGCTTGAGCGCCAACCAATCAGCGCCGGTCCACGCGGTTCTCGTCGCGGACTAGCGTCGCATTGGGCCCGTAACGCATCAGCTGCGGCCTACTCAGCCGCAGCCTTTTCTTTTGAAGACCGCCGAACAGGACGCTGCAGGAACGCCGGAACGTTTCCGGCAAACGAAGCTGCCCCGTCGTTGTCGCCATCGCCACGCGCACGCTCCGAGCGCGGCGCCCGGCCGTGCGGCGTCACTGGCGACGAGTCCGAAGTCGCTGCTTCACGATCACGTCCGCGACCACGACCGCCACGACGGCGACGGGACCGCGTTTCC
>JBCBXS010000441.1:0-2218 GCA_039816475.1 Pseudomonadota bacterium
ACCTATTCGGTGAACACGTCCGGCGAAGACCAGGTCGTGTACGTGGAGCGGTCGGCTAACAAGTGGCCGCTGATGCCTGAGAACTTCTCGTTCTTCCTGCTCGAGGACGGCAAGCTGGAGTTCTATCGCATCCGCCAGAAGTTCTTCCGCTTCGGCGACGACTATCTCGTCTACAACGGGCGCGGTGAAATCATCGGGCTGCTCGACGGCGCGGTCTTTACGATCGCGGGCAAGTGGCGATGCCGCCTGCGCAAGGACTACAAGGACAAAGCCCTGATGAACGTCCTCAAGATGTTCACCGGCATGCTCTGCTTTAACGACAACTGCCGCAGCCACGTGAAGCGCTGCGCAAAGGACGTGCTCGCCGGCAATTACCAGCCGAAGCTCGAGAAGCAGGAAGTCGACCTCTACATGAACCCGCGCCGGGTGCGCTGAGCCGGCTCGGTCCTGAGGCTTGCCGAAACGCGTAAGCTCTCAGGATCGTAATCTGCGAACGCTCGACAACCTGTCCCCTGCCGCCATATCCGAAGACAGGTGAGCTTTCGGAGATGGTGAGATGCATCAGGATCATGTGTCGGCTTGGCCAGGGCTGAAGCGCGCGGCGATCGCGGGTGTCGTCGGGGTCGGCTGGCTCGCCGTAGCAGCGGGCAGCGCGTTCGCGGTGCAGACCGACGCGCCGAAGGCCGGCACAACCCGCATCAAGGTCGATGTGATCGCGAAAGGGCTCGATAGCCCCTGGGCAATGGCATTTCTCGACAATGGCGATGTGCTGATCACCGAGAAGCCGGGCGGCATGAAGATCGTCCGTGCTGGCGGTGCTGCGATCAACGTCACCGGCCTTCCGCCGATTGCCGATGTCGGACAGGGCGGGCTGCTCGATGTGGTGACCGCCCCTGACTTCGCTGAGACGTCGAAGATCTTCTTCTCGTATTCTGAGCCACGCGGCGGCGGTCGATCGGCCGTTGCAGTCTCGCACGCGGTTCTCAATCGCGATGGCGGCTCAGCGCGGCTTGAGAACGTCACGCGCATCTTCCAGCAGCAGCCTGCCGTGCGCAGTGGCTATCACTTCGGCTCGCGCATCGTCTTCCGCCCTGACGGCACGATGTTCGTCACGCTCGGCGATCGGGGGCGTCGGGACCAATCGCAGAAGACCGACCGGCATTGGGCCAAGGTCGTCCGCATTGCGCAGGACGGCAGCGTGCCGAATGACAATCCGTTCGTCGGCAGAAACGGCGTTCTGCCCGAAATCTGGAGCATCGGTCATCGCAACGTGCAGGGCGCCGATCTCCATCCGGAGACAGGTCAGCTCTGGACGGTCGAACATGGCGCGCGTGGCGGTGATGAGATCAATCTGCCGGAGGCCGGAAAGAACTACGGCTGGCCGGTGATTTCGTATGGGCGGCATTATTCCGGTGGCAAAATCGGCGTCGGCCGGAAGCGGGCCGGACTCGAACAACCGAAGTACTATTGGGACCCGTCGATCGCGCCCTCCGGTCTCACATTCTATTCGGGGGACCTGTTCCCGGACTGGAAGGGCGACGTGTTCGTCGGCGCATTGAAGTATCGGCTGCTCGTCCGTCTCGATCTCAACGACGCGGGCGAAATCGTCGGCGAAGAACGTCTGCTTTCGGATATCGGCGAACGTATTCGTCATGTCCGGCAGGGCCCGGACGGCGCGCTCTACGTGCTGACCGACAGCGGCAACGGCAAGCTGCTGCGGATCACACCAGCAGGCTGAAGCGCCTGCCGCACCGCGTAATTAACATCGTGCCTTGCGTGCACCGTTCAGCTGATCGCGCACGGCAACGGCGATGCGGCGAGTCGCTGTCAGGTTTCCTGTCGGTCGGCCGAGCTTGCTCTCATCCGAGATGGCGGCACCAAGCGCGATCAGCGCTGTCTGCGCCTCGTCGAGCCCGCGCGCGATCTGCTTGCAACTCATCTCGTTGCGGACGCGGCTGTACGCGATCAGACGAGCGCCGGAGACATAGTCTTCGGCCCGTGCGGACTTCGAGATCCACGCGAGCGTCCGGTCGGCGAGCAGCTTGTCGACTTCGCCGGGGCAGACCTGGTTACCGGCAACGCACTTTACGTCGGCCTTGTCCGGCGCATTGGCTGAGTTGAGCGGCAGCTTGCGATCGAGTGGTGAGGCGTCCGTCAGCTTTTCGTTGATAACGACCGCGTTGCCCAAGCGATTGCCAGGGGAGGCTGTGGCTGGGTC
>JBCBXS010000442.1:0-2216 GCA_039816475.1 Pseudomonadota bacterium
ATACGCGGGCGGCGATGCGCGACGACGGCGCAGACTATGCGACGTGCGCCAAGCAGGCAGCCGAGATCGTCGCCACGGGCGCGGTCCCCGATGAAGCAACGGTCGACCAGATCAACCTCGTCCCAGACGCCTACCGTGGGCTCGACCGGTTCGAGGCGCGCGACAGGATCGTTTCTGCGATCAACGCCGAAGGCCTTGCCGTCACGGTCACCAACGACGAGGGCGAACAGGTCCCGCTCGTTGAGAAGAAAAAGATCATGCAGCCGTTCGGCGACCGCTCGAATGTGGTCATCGAGCCGATGCTCACCGACCAGTGGTTCTGCGATGCGGAGACGCTCGCAAAACCCGCGATCGCTGCGGTCGAAAGCGGGGCGACGACCTTCGTGCCCGGCAACTGGGACAAGACCTATTTCGAATGGATGCGCAATATCGAGCCATGGTGCATTTCGCGCCAGCTCTGGTGGGGCCATCGCATCCCGGTCTGGTACGGGCCGGACGGTGAAATCTTCTGCGCGAAGACCGAGAACCTCGCGCTCGAAGCCGCTGAGGCTCATTACGGCTCGCGCGTTTCGCTGACGCGGGACCCTGATGTCCTCGACACGTGGTTCTCATCGGCGCTTTGGCCGTTCTCGACGCTCGGCTGGCCGGAAGAGACGCAAGCACTGCAACGCCACTACAAGACCGACGTCCTCGTCACCGGCTTCGACATCATCTTCTTCTGGGTCGCCCGGATGATGATGATGGGCCTGCACTTCATGGAGGACGAGACCGGTGCGCCCGAGGTCCCGTTCCACACCGTTTATATCCACGCGCTGGTCCGCGACGAGAAGGGCCAGAAGATGTCGAAGTCGAAGGGGAACGTCATCGATCCTCTCGAGCTGATCGACAGCTATGGCGCTGACGCTCTGCGCTTCACGCTGACGGCGATGGCGGCGCAGGGACGCGACATCAAGCTCGCGAAGTCGCGGGTCGAGGGCTATCGCAATTTCGCGACCAAGATCTGGAATGCGGCGCGGTTTGCCGAGATGAACGAATGCGTCAGCGTCGATGGCTTCGATCCGGCTTCGGCGACGCAGACGATCAACGTCTGGATCCGCGGCGAGACCGAGCGGACGGCAGCGGCCGTCACAAAGGCGATTGAAGAGTACCGCTTCAACGAAGCCGCCGGCGCTGCCTACGACTTCGTCTGGGGGCAGTTCTGCGATTGGTATCTCGAACTGATCAAGCCGGTCCTGAACGGCAGCGACGCGGACGCGATCAAAGAAACGCGCGCGATGGTCGGCTGGACGTTCGATCAGATCCTGAAGTTGCTGCATCCGTTCATGCCGTTCGTCACCGAAGAGCTCTGGGAGCGGATGGCTGACGGCGGGGCGTCGCGGGAGGCGATGCTCGTTCTTTCCGAATGGCCACAGCTGAGTGGGCTTCAGAAGCCGGAAGCAGATGCAGAGATCGGCTGGGCAGTCCGCTTGATCAGCGAGATCCGCTCGGTCCGGTCAGAGATGAACGTTCCGGCCGGTGCGCGCATCCCGTTGCACATCATCGGTGGTGATGAGACGGCGCAGCAGCGCCTGGCCACGCACGGCGAGACGATCAAGCGGCTCGCCCGGCTGGAGACAATCGTCCACGGCGATGCGGCACCGGAAGGCTCGGCGAACCTCGTCGTCGACGGGACGGATGTCGCGCTCCCCCTGGCAGGCGTGATCGACATGGCGGCCGAACGCGATCGGTTATCGAAAGAGATCACGAAGGCAAACGACGAAATCGCGAAAATCGACAACAAGCTCTCAAACGCGAAGTTCGTTGAACGCGCGCCGGCTCATGTCGTCGAGGAGAACCGCGAGCGCCGGGCGGGGTTTGAGGATCAGGTGACGCGGCTGTCGGCAGCGCTCGAGCGGCTGCAGAACGCGGCGTAAGATCTCCCGCACTTCAGGGTTAGAGGCTCGCGCGGACAGTGCGGGATGTTGGTGTCGCAAGCGTTCCGGGCGGGGTCAGGACGCGAAGCGCGGTCAGCCGCCATAGAAACCCTTCGAGCTGGAACGTCGAGATGATGTGCCGGTCCATTCGGTGGCGGTCGCGCATCTCAATCTCGAAGGTCGTCCAGTCGCGGAACTCGGCCCGCTTCAGTCGGGCCGCAAACTTCTGCAGCCGCGCGGTCCAGTCCATTGCCACCGCAGGCTTGGCGCGCTCCCAACGCTCGCGGGTCGCGTAGAGCTTCG
>JBCBXS010000443.1:0-2216 GCA_039816475.1 Pseudomonadota bacterium
GATAAACGACGCGGCGCTCAGCTCCGCGCGGACGATACATCCAGGCAAGCAGCGCCAGCGTGACAGCCACCATTCCAACGATAATCGGGATCACGGCGCCATCTCCATCACGACACGAAGGCGTCCGTTGTCCGTGATTCACATGGCGACCGCCAAGCGGAAGACGCGACCATCGCGGCGCGTAATCCGCGCGCAAACGAGAACCGGCCGGCAGCACGATGCGATGGAGCGCGGGGAGCCCACATCGAACGTGTTTGCAGCCGGCCGGCCGAAGTTCATGAAACGCGCCGTGTTGAGGGTCTGACGCGCTTCACGTTCCGACCCCGCACGGGCCGGCAGGGTGTGGTTTGCGAGGTCTATGTGACACGCAGTTGCATAGGCCCGAATCTACCCGCACTAATTTGCAGGCTGTGGATAACGCGAGGCGATCCTGGCTGCGCGCTGGACCCAGTTCGTTGGTGCAAGCCTACGGATTAAGAAGTCCGCAGTCGGCCGATGCTAGACTTGAAACAGTGAATTTTGGGGCGGTTACGCGTCAGAAGCGGAAGGATTTACGGCGATGTCTAATTCCGGATCGGTTCCAAGCTTTGGCCGGCGTCAGCCGCGAATCCAGCCGCAGGACGGCGATCAGGCACCAGATCAGCATCCGGTCGAGCCGGCGCCCGACGCAGCCCCCGGCCCCTTCGGTCGCCGCCGTACTGCACCGGGCGACGTCGTACCTGCACCCGCTTCGGCAGCGCCGATGTCGTCCTCGGAGCACACGCGGGCGAGCGCTCCGGAGCCCCGCTATCGCTCCGAGATGGCCGCCGAACCGCAGTCCGACGAAATCGACTTCATGATCCACGGGCAGGAAATGCAGTTCGTGGAGGTCGAGCTCGACCCGGGCGAAAGCGCGATCGCGGAAGCGGGCTCGATGATGTTCAAG
Source organism: Pseudomonadota bacterium (assembly GCA_039816475.1). Classification (GTDB taxonomy): domain Bacteria; phylum Pseudomonadota; class Alphaproteobacteria; order Rhizobiales; family Hyphomicrobiaceae; genus JBCBWG01. The sequence continues at coordinate 926 of JBCBXS010000443.1, forward strand.
GACCCAACGGTGAAGATGGACACCATCTTCGGCGATGGCTCACAGCCGTCGCGAGGGCTGTTCGGCTCGATTGCGTCGGCCGGCAAACGCATCCTGACGGGTGAGAGCCTGTTCATGACGCTCTTTACGCATGAGGGTCAGGGCAAGGCGCGGGTGGCATTCGCATCCCCCTACCCCGGCACGATCCTCGCCTTTCACCTGGCTGATCTCGGCGGCACAATGATCGCACAGAAAGACGCGTTCCTTTGCGCGGCGAAGGGCGTCTCCGTCGGCCTCCACCTGCAGCGCAAGATCATGACCGGGCTGTTCGGCGGCGAAGGCTTCATCATGCAGCGCCTCGAAGGCGACGGGTACGCGTTCATTCATTGTGGCGGCTGCCTCGTGCAGCGCGACCTCGAACCCGGCGAAGAACTGCACGTCGACACCGGTTGCGTCGCGGCCATGACGCCGGATGTCGATTTCGACATCGTCCGCGCCGGTTCGGTAAAGTCGATGATCTTTGGCGGCGAGGGTGTGTTCTTCGCACAGCTGCGCGGGCCGGGAACAGTCTGGCTGCAGTCGCTGCCGTTCTCGCGCCTTGCCGGACGCGTGCTCGCCAACGCGCCGTCCGCCGGCGGTGGCGCAGGCGAAGGCTCGATCCTCGGCGGCTTAGGTGGCATGCTCGACGGAGACAACAGCTAACGGCAGGCGCGATCGATGACACCAGGCACAGCACTCGTCACTGGTGCATCGAAGCGAATTGGCCGGGACATCGCCGTTGCCTTAGCCGATGCCGGATGGCGCGTTGGCGTCCACTACAATGCATCTGCCAAAGACGCCGAAACGCTCGCAGCCGAACTGAATACGCGACACGGTGGTTCGACCGCGATCGCGATCGCCGCTGACCTCGGCAATATCGAAGATCTGGATCGGCTCGTTTTCGAGACGGCTGACGCGCTCGGCCCAGTCACCGCGCTCGTCAACAACGCGTCGGTGTTCACCTACGACAGCGCCCAGACGATGACTGCGGACAGCTTCGCGGCGCACATCGACGTTAATCTGCGGGGGCCATTATTCCTCGCGACACGGATGGCGGACGCCCTGCCTGAAGGCGAGGCCGGCGCTGTCATCAACCTGCTCGATCAGCGTGTCTGGCGACCGACGCCTGAGTTTTTCTCATACTCGCTTTCGAAGGCCGCGCTTTGGGACGCGACCCGCATGCTGGCGCAGGCGCTCGCCCCCGCCATCCGCGTCAACGGGATTGGCCCAGGCCCAGTTCTGCAAAGCGTGCACCAGTCCGCAGACGAATTCG
>JBCBXS010000444.1:0-2198 GCA_039816475.1 Pseudomonadota bacterium
GCAGCGCGCGGTCCACGAGCGCCATCGACATCGCGCGGCGTTCACAGTGGCCGAATGAGAAGCCATAGCCGCGCGTGAACTGCGGTGGCACCTCGGTCCCGCCAGTGAACTGCGTGACCATCTCGCATTCGGTGACGAGCGCATCGCCGAGCGGGACTTCGAAGCCGAGCTCGTTGGGCACGAAACTCAGCTCGACATGACCCACGCGGATTTCGCCAGCGAATGGATGCGTTCGGCCGTAGCCGCGCTGGGTCGAATAGCCGAGCGCGAGCAGAAAGCCTTCATCGCCGCGGGCGAGCACCTGAAGGCGTTCATCGCGGCTGGCCGGGAAGTCGAGCGGTTCGCGCGTGATGTCGCCCGGCTCCTGATCCGGATCGGCCGCCGGGTTGCCTTCAATCAGACCATCCTGGTCGAGAAGCGACGCCACATGGGGGGCTGCAACGTCGCTTGGGACGTCGGCCTGCTCCGTCGCGACCTCAGTCTCAGTCCCGGCGAGGGTCGGATCAAGCAGGCGGTGCGTGTAATCGAATGTCGGGCCGAGCACCTGCCCGCCGGGCAGGTCCTTGAAGGTCGCCGAAATCCGCCTCTGGATTTCCATCGCCGCGGTATCGACGGGCTCCGTATAGCCAAACCGCGGCAGGGTCGTGCGAACAGCGCGGACCAGGAAGATCGCTTCGATAAGATCGCCGCGCGCCTGTTTGATCGCGAGCGCAGCGATGTCGGGATCGTAGAGCGAACCCTCCGACATCACGCGGTCGACGGCGAGCGACATCTGCTCGCGGATCTGCGCGACGCTCAGCTCGGGCACGTCCGGGTCACCGCGCCGCCTCTCGGCAAGCAGCTTGTGCGCGGCTTCGATGGCCGCCTCGCCCCCCTTTACCGCGACGTACATGCGACCTCGCGATCGGCGAGCCGGCTGCTGCGTGGCAGGCAGGCGATGTGGGAACTGGTGGCGAAGATCAGATCGACGCCGCAAGGGAATGCGCTTCTGTTCGCGGTGAGCTGCGTCTCGAAGGCGTGCGGCATCGGCTCCGGCTGAAACTGGATCGTACCGTTCACTCCGGGGCCTTCGAACGTCAGCCCTTGGTTGCGGAATGCGGCCACCTGGATCAGGAGCGTGGTCGAACGGTCGGGATACTGCAGGCTGCCTTGCGCGAACGCTTCAAGGGCCGACATCGACGCGACGTCGGTGATCAACGCAAATGCGGCAGAGTTCTTATCATCCACAATCGGCGATGACCTCTGAAACCGCACATATTCGCCAATCGCTGCGTCCGCACGTGCGGCGCCATCAAGCCAGACCGGCGTCTCGAAATCTGCAAGCGCGAGGAGCACGGCCGCCGTCGTCGGATAGAGCCCGCGAGGCAATTCGTTCGGGCCGGTGAGGCGCTGTGGCAGACCGGGCCGGGACATGGCGGTCAGGCAAGTCCTGAAAGCTGCCTGCGCCTCTTGGACGGGATCGGCAAAGCCGTGCCCGATGGCGCCCGTCGCGTGCACCGGTTTCGCTTCCGGGATCATGCGCCGTCCTCGCCGCGAACCATCGTGAAGAAATTGACGCGGGTGGCGGCGACCTTCCGGCGTTCGGTTTCGCGCTCTTCGGCGACGCGGCGCGTGACGGGACCGATCAGCGTGTCTTCGAGAACCGCTCGGTGTTTCGGGTCGTGACCCAATGCATCGACGACGGCTGCCTGTCGCGCACGCGCCTTCGCCCGACCGAGCAGATATGAATAGCCGATCGCGCCTTGCCCGATTTGCACTACAGCACGGGTGACCGTGGCTTCGCCGACATTAAACGGTGCGCCATTGCCGCCCGTTCGACCACGCACCATCACGAGGCCGACCTCGGGTGCGCGTACGTCCTTCGCGACCTCGAAGGGTTCACAGTGGGCAATAGCTTTGGTGAGTTCATCAAGCGTTGCGTGCGAGCAGGCACGCATCAGCGACTGACGCTTCTCGATCTGACGGCTCTCAAGTTCACTCATCGCGCGGCTCCTAGCCGACTTTTTTGAAGCTTAGGTGACAGGTCTGCTGTCGCCACCAAAGCGATGTTCCTTGCAGGCGACCCATCGCGGTGTTCGCCATTTGCAACGGTCATAGGCCATTGTCGGGCGCTGATACTACGCGGGAAGGCTCGCGCCGTCACACGGCTGCACAGGGCGACAGCGCTCGAGCTCAAGTACGTGAGCAATTCGTTCGGG
>JBCBXS010000445.1:0-2187 GCA_039816475.1 Pseudomonadota bacterium
GCAGCCGGCGCAGACTTCCGACGATCCGCGAGCACGTCTTTCGCCGGGCACGGCTCCGAGAAATGGAAGCCCTGCAGGTACGTGACGCCCATCTGCTCGACAAGCGCGGCGGTCGGTTCGTCGACCACCCACTCGGCGACGGTCTCAAGTCCGAAGTTTTCAGCGAGCTCGACCATCATTCGCAGGAACATCTGGTCCGAGGGATCGTCGACGATCTTGCGAATGAAGCTGCCGTCAATCTTCAGGATGTCGATCTCGAGCCGCTTCAGATTGGCAAACGACGTATAGCCCGCGCCGAAGTCATCGATGGCGACGCGGCAGCCGATCCCGCGGACTGCGTCGACGAACCGTGCCGTCTCATCGAGGTCCTTGAGCGCGATTGTCTCGGTCAACTCCACGATCAAGCGTTGGGCGAGATCAGGCCGGCCGCCGAGCTTCGTCTCAAGCGCCTGCCGCCAGCCAAGGTCGGATGACGTGAGCGCGGAGACGTTGAGCGACAGCCGGATGTCCGGATCCTGCTTCAGCAGATCGATCGCCATGTCGAGCGTGCGCCGGTCGATCAACCCCGCAAGCCCAAGCTCTTCCGCAATCGGGACGAAGACGGCCGCCGACATCTCGGGCTCGCCGGGCTCGTCGAGACGCAAAAGGCACTCGTAGATTGCCGGCTCGCGGCTGCCGCTCTCGACGATTTCCTGAAGGGCCAGATGCAGGCGGTTGTCTGCGATTGCCCGGGAAATGCGTGTTGCGATCCCGGCGGCTTCCGCGCGTTTGGTCTCGCGGGCCCGGTCGGTTTCGTAGACGGCGATCCGCGAACCATGGACGGCACGCGCCTGTTCGAGGGCCCGAAGGCTGCTGGTGATCGCCGACGTCACGCTGTCGGATTGGACCGGGACGAGTACGGCGCCGATGGAGATCGAGGCGTGCATTGGGCAGTCGTCGATCTCAACCGGATCGCGGGTCGCAGCCCCCAGAATGCGCTCGGCTGCGACCTCGAGGGCAGGTCGGCTACAGTCGTTCAGGATGACGCCGAACTTGTTGGACGAGTACCGCCCGATGGTGTCACCGCCGCGCAGAACGCCGGCCGTGCGCTGCGAGACTTCGGTCAGGATCGCGTCGCCGACATCGAACCCGAACGTCTCGTTGACCTGCTGCAGATTGTTGACCGAGATCATGAGGAAGCCGGCCGACGTCTGCTCGCGGGTCGTCCGCGCAAGCACGGTTGCGAGTGCGTCGGTCAGCCGGCGGCGACTTAACTGCCCGGTCAGTTCGTCGAGATCCGCGCCGAAGCGACTATCGGGGCCCGGCGGGCTGAAAGAGACGGTAAGGACGCCGCGTGCCGTTGAAGGACGGCCGTCCGTTCCAGCCCACCAGCGGCCGCGGTCTTCGACCCAGAGGGTCAGGGGCGTGCGCGGGCCGTGCGGCGCGATACGGTAGTTCAGAACATAGGCGACGCCTGCGCCGGTATCGGTCTCGCGGCTTTGCGCGATGGAGTTCGCGTGCCGTGCGGCATGTTCATCGGAGATCAGAGCTGCGAAAGCGGCGCCGGTGGCCGGCACGGACGTCGGCCCGAGCGCCAGTGCGCCGGCGGCTTCATTGCACCAAGAGAGGCTGTCCGTCGCGACGTCCCAGGTATAGGCGGTCTGGCGAAGCTCCGTCGCGGCGTCACTGTCAGCGTCCGCCGCGTCGCGCGCATCGCGGGTCGTCTCGGAACTGGTGCTTGGGTTTTGCAAACGGCCGATCACGTCCTGTACCCCGAACCGGTCGCGTCCTCGCAACCGTCCCCTAACGGGCGCCCCGGCATGGGCTCGTCCCGGGAGCCTAAGCGCAAGGGCTTAAGAACTGTTAAAGGTTTGGGCGACCTCTGAGGGTTCGAGGCGCTCCGAACGGTAACAAAGAAAAACGCGCGACCCGGTGATGGATCGCGCGTTTGCAAACACAACCTGAGCGCTCTGGCCGCTCCGTAGAACGAGCAGGTGAGCTCCTGGCTATTCGCCCATGCCGCCGAAACCAATGTCGCGGCGAGCGACCCGGATGCCGATCGTATATCCGGCGATCACATCAATGATCGAGGCGACGGTAATAAAGAAGAATACAGACGTCTGCGCCTCAATGACCATCAGGAACTCGATCAGGCAGATGATGAAAACGAGCATTGAAAGGCCGTGGTCGACCATCGCGGTCGTCGAC
>JBCBXS010000446.1:0-2181 GCA_039816475.1 Pseudomonadota bacterium
TGGTCGATCTTTGGCGTCGTTAGTTCGTCTGCAGTTTCACGTCCGGGGTGCCGGCCGTGCCGATCGAGATCGTGTTCTGGTCGACGTAATACAGGTAGGCGCCCGCCGCGGCTGCGACGAACTAACGACGCCAAAGATCGACCACCGCGCGCGCCGCGCGATGGTCCACAGCATTGGCAGCCGCATTTGGGAACGGATCGTTTTCTTCAGCGGTTGTCAGTTGGCATTAGCGGCGGCGCTCGCATCCCCGCCCCCTCCCCCCTCGCGAGCGTCGCCGTTTTTGCGTGTCGAACTTCGCGATGAGTGGCGGATGGAGCGTCAGCCGCGCCAACGGTCTGCCGTGCTAAACCTCGGCGATGACGTCCAATCTCGATGAAACGCTGAAGGCGCTCTGGGCCGATCTTGTGCGCGGGGCCGCCGACAAGAAGTCACCGCTCAACCGGCCGGGGATCGCGACGGTCGCCATCTCCGGCGGGCCGGCATGTCGGACGGTCGTCCTCCGCGACGTGACCCCATCCGACCGCTCGCTTGTGTTCCACACGGACGTGCGCAGCGAAAAGGTGTGCGAGCTTCGCGCCAATCCGCTGGTCGCCTGGCACTTCTGGAACCCGCGCGCGAACATCCAGATCCGCGTTTCGGCGCAAGCGGCACTTCACCACGATGACGCGACCGCGCACGATGCATGGTCCGCACTCCACGAAGGCAGCCGCAAGACCTACGCACAGATCGCAACGCCGGGGACTGCTCTTGCTGACGTGAACCCCAGCGGCCCGACTCAATTGTCGCTCGAAGACGCCGCGCAGAACTTTGTCGTGGTTGCCACCAAAGCCACCGCCGTCGACTGGCTCCACCTCGCACGCTCCGGCCACCGCCGCGCGCAATGGACCTGGGACGCCGAGGCCTGCCGTTGGCGCGGCTCCTGGGTCGGCGCATAGGAAGGGCTGAGCAGCGCGACGGGCTTCAGGCAGCAGTCGTTGTCAGAGCACCTCACCCGTCGCGGCGACTTCCGCCAAGCCCGCCTCGACGATCTTGCGGAGCACGCCCATGTTGATGTCGTCCAGACGGGTGATGTAGAGACAGCCGGCTCCGGTCTTGTGCTTGCCGAGTTGGGCGAGCAAATCGGCCATCTTGGGGAAGCCATAGCCCGGCAGGATGTGGATCGAGAGCGCCGACTTTCGGGCTGCGAAGCCGGTCATGAACCATTCGCCCGTCCGGCCTGACTTGTAGGAATAGCGGTACCGCCCGTAGCCGATCATGCCGCCGGACCAGACGACCGGTGGGTAACCGCTCACGTCTTCAAACCACTCGAGAAGCGTCTCGGCGTCCTTGCGGCGAACTTCGGGCTGGACGGCTGCAATGACGGCTGCAGGCGAAAGCGCGGTCGCGGTCGTCTTGTTTGATGTGGTCTTGCTTGCAGCCTTTTTCTTCGAAGCCGCCTTGGTCTTCGTGGCCGGCTTACGTTTCGCCGATGCCTTGGCCGCCGGTTCCTTTGCCATCGCCTGCCTCCTGAGCCTGATCGGGCGCCTGATGCTTCAGCTCTTTACGCCCACTCGCAGCCGGCATCCTTGCAAGCCAATCCGGGGGCGCCCAAGATCGGGGCCAGCATAACCGCGAGCCTCTCCCATGTCCGCCATTGCACCCGACGTCGTCGAACGGTTCCAGGCCGATGGCGCCGTCCTGTTGCCGGGCTTGCTGGCCGATCACATCGGCACGCTTGCGGACGCTGTCGCCGAAAACATGGCGCACCCGAGTCCGTTCGAGCGGACATATGCGCCGGATGACGGCTCAGCGCCGTTCTTTCAGGATTTCTGCAACTGGCAGCGGATCGACGGGTACCGCCGCGCTGTTGAAGCCTCACCGATGGCCGAGACAGCCGCCCGTTTGATGGCCTCTGAGACCGCGCGGATCTTCCATGATCATGTGCTGGTGAAGGAGCCCGGCAATTCGATGCCGACGCCGTGGCATCAGGACCAGCCTTATTATCTCGTCGACGGACAGCAATCGGTGAGCTTCTGGGTGCCGCTTGATCCTGTGTCGCGCGAGATCGCAGTGGAGTTTGTGAAAGGCTCGCATCGCTGGGGGCGCGACTTCCGCCCGGAGCGTTTCAATGGCGAAAGCCTGTATGCCGGCGACGACGGCGAGCGCGTTCCCGATATGGAAGCGCGGCGTGAGCATTTCGAT
>JBCBXS010000447.1:0-2172 GCA_039816475.1 Pseudomonadota bacterium
GATAACCGCGTCGGGCGTTTCATCACTTAGGAGTTCATGGATGTCCGGGTAGCACTGCGTTGCGAAGCGTTCGGCCAGGTGCTGCACGCCGGGGCTCGGGTCCGCGATGCCTGCGATGACGGCGTCGTCCGATCGCGCAACGAGAGACAAGTGCTCCACACCAATGAGGCCGCACCCGACGATCCCGATCCTGACGGCCATGTCAGCGTGAGCCGGCCGGCGATGTGGCGGGGGCTTGCTGGATCGCAGCCGCGCTTGCGTGCGCAGCAGATGAATGATGCGATCTCGACGCGAGGTTCGCCGTCACCGAAACTCCGTCAAGGACGCGCCGCGTCGCTGCCGCAAGCCGCGAAACGATCTCCTCGATCTCGACCGCAGTCGTGATGTAGGCGGGCGCAATCAGGACGTGGTCGCCGTTGATACCGTCAGCGCAGCCCTGGGACGGGTAGCACATGATGCCATCCTCCATCGCGGCCGCCTTGATCTGGTCGGCAATGCCCTTCTCAGCCGGGAACGGTGCGCGCGTCTCGCGGTCGGCCACGACCTCGTAGGACCAGAACAGGCCGCGCCCCCGGATGTCGCCGATGTTGTCGTGGTCGCCAAGCTCGGCGCGAAGACCGCGCTCCAACTCCTCTCAGCGCGCGCGCACGTTCGCGAGCAGGTCGTCTTCTTCGATGACCTTGAGGACCGCGAGGGCGCCAGCGCAGCTCGTTGCGTGGGACATGTACGTGTGGCCGTTCCAAAGGCGACCGCTGCCGCCGATAATCACATCGCAAACGGACTGTCGCGCGAGCAACGCGGCGATGGGCTGGAAGCCGCCGCCGAGGCCCTTCGCCATGGTCGTAATGTCGGCGGCGATCCCTTCCTGCTCCAACGCGAACAGCGAGCCCGTCCGCCCCATGCCGCACATCACCTCGTCGGCGATGAAGAGCACGCCGTGGCGATCGCAGATCTCGCGAATGCGTTTGAAGTACCCTGAAGCCGCAGGCTGCGTCCCGAGCGTCGCCCCGACAACGGGTTCTGCGATGAAGGCTGCGACCGTCTCAGGCCCGAGTTCGACGAGCTTTGCTTCGAGCTGATCGGCCATGCGGCGGCCGAATGCGGCAGCCTCCTCTTGCGGCTCGCGATAGCGGTAGGCGTAGCACGGGTCGATGTAGGCGACGTCGATCAGCATCGGATCGTACGGTTTGCGGCGCGCGGCGTGCCCTCCGACAGCGAGCGCGCCAAGCGTGTTGCCGTGATAACTGAAGTGGCGCGCGACGAGCTTCTGTCGCTGCGGTTCACCGCGTTCGAGGTGGTACTGGCGCGCAAGTTTGATCGCCGCTTCCATCGCCTCGGAGCCGCTGCCGAGATACATCACGCGGCCGTCTCCGGCGCCTTCAGGCGCGCGCGCGACGAGATGGCCTGCCAGCGCCTCAGCCGGCTCGTTCGTGAAAAAGCCGGTGTGCGTGTAGGCGACGCGGTCGAGTTGCGCGCGGATCGCATCGCGCACGCGCGGCTCGGAATGCCCGAGGCAGGCGACCGCCGCACCGCCGCAGGCGTCGAGATATCGGCGACCTTCGGAATCGATCAGGTATGCGCCGTCGGCATCGACGATGACAGGGACGTTGCTCGTGAAAGAACGGTGCAGGACATGGCTCATCGGGGCCTCCTCGGTTGCCGCGAGCGAGCGCCCGAAGCCCCATCTGCGCAATGCGACATTGTGCGATCACGCTAAGTGAGTTCAGCCCTCTGCGACAGCGATGTGAGGGCGGGACTACGACCGGGCTGGCCGCAACGGAGCTGTTGCTCCGTTGCGCAAACCAAGGATCGATGCCCGGTCAGAACAGACCTTCGATATCACCGTCGGCGTTCAACTTGATCGCTTCCGCCGAAGGCACTCTCGGCAGGCCGGGCCGGCCGCAACGGAGCTGCTGCTCCGTTGCGCAAACCACGGATCGATGCCCGGTCAGAACAGACCTTCGATATCGCCATCGGCGTTCAACTTGATCGCTTCCGCCGAAGGAACTCTCGGTAGACCGGGCATCGTCATGATCTCTCCGCAGATGACGACGATGAAGCCGGCCCCGGCTGAGAGGCGCACTTCGCGGACGGGGAGGGCGTGCCCGTCGGGCGCACCGCGTCGCGTCGGGTCGGTCGTAAACGAGTACTGGGTCTTGGCCATGCAGACCG
>JBCBXS010000448.1:0-2167 GCA_039816475.1 Pseudomonadota bacterium
GGTCGGTCGCTCAGCTGCGGCGCGCTCGGTTGTGCACCACCATTGGCTAAGCCGTTACCAGAGCCACGATAACCCGTGCGACCGGGCTCAATCAGCATGTCGTCGCTTTGCGGCGGCACGGCCACGTCGCTTTCGCCGCCCGTGCCGGCCGGGATGGTGCGATGGCCCCCGGCCGATGTTCCCGCAGCGGGCTCGGCTGGAATATTGCCACTCCGTCGCTCACCAATCCTGCCGACTTCATCGACCGGCGTCTCCGGAATTTCGCTACGCCAACCGACACCGCCGCCAACACGGCTCGAAGCGGTTGCCGCCTCATGGCCGAGCTGCCAGCGCGCCTTGCCGGCTGCGACCTGACAGCACTCGATGAGCGCCGTGTTCTTCGCGACGCGCCGATGCGCCTTCATGTCTCCGTCGCGGTAGGCGTTCCTGATACGCAATTCGATGGGATCGACGCCGGCGGCTTCCGCGACGCGATCCATCTGGCATTCGATCGCAAAATCGACGCCGGTAATGCCGAAGCCGCGCATCGCAGTCGCAGGCGTCCTGTTCGTGAACACGCAATAGACGTTCGAGGCGACGTTCGGGATCGTGTAAGGGCCCGGCAAATGCCCCGTACCTTTAACAACGGCGTAAGACGACAGCCGCGTGTAGGCGCCTGAATCGAAGAAGCCGGTAAACTGCCGCGCGGTGATCATGCCGTCGTGCGTGACGGCGTCTTTGATGCGCCAGAGTTCCGCACCGCGCGGTGCACCAACCTGCATTTCTTCGGCGCGGTCGAAGCAGAACTTGACCGGTGCGCCGGTCAGCATCGCGCCGAGCGTCGCCAGCGGTTCCTGCAGACTGTCGACTTTGCCGCCGAAGCCGCCGCCAACCGTCCCGCCGATGAAGTGAAGGCGCGACGATGGCAGATCGAGCAACTTCGCCGTCGTCCCAAGCGAAAAGAACAACGCCTGCGTGGACGTGTAACAAACGTAGCGGTCGTTGGTCTCAGGCGCCGCGATCGCACCGCAGGTCTCGAGCGGCGCCTGCTCGATCGGTGACATCTGATACGTGCCTTCGACGATCTTGTCGGCAGACGCGAACGCCGCCTCGACGTTGCCGAAGCGCAGCTTCTGGTGGTCGTAGCGGTCGTGATAGTCGAAAGTGTTGTTCGGGTATTCGTCGTTGACGACCGGCGCCCCTGCGGCGATCGCCTCCTCGACTTGGAGGACGTGAGGTAGAACCTCGTAATCGACCCGCACCGCTTCGACGGCATCGCGCGCCTGCCGCTCCGTCTCGGCGATGATCGCGACAACCGGTTCGCCGACGTAACAGACCTTCTTGCCCTGCAGCAGCGCCTCATCATCCCGGCCAAATCCGATCAGCGACAGCAGGGTGTTGATGTTGTGCGGCACGTCGCGCGGGAGGATGACCCGCTTGACGCCGGGCATGCGTTCGGCGGCGGACGTATCGACGGACCGGATGCGGGCATGATGATGCGGTGAGCGCACTGCACGCATGTGCAGGAGCCCATCGAACAGATGATCGTCGTAGTACGGCGAGCGCCCAGTGACGTGGCCGCGGATGTCCTGCCGGATCGTCGGCTTGCCGATCTCTTTCAGATCATCGGCGCGCTCATCGGCGAACAGGTCCTTGCGAAATTCGATCGACGACATCAGGCGGTCCTCCCGTAGCCGCGACCGGCGACACTTAGGATCGCATCGATGATCGGTTCGTATCCGGTGCAGCGGCAGAGGTTGCCGGAGATGGCCTCGACGACCTCATCACGGGTCGGGTTCGGGTTGCGGTCGAGTAGCGCCTTCGCCGCCATCAGCATGCCGGGCGTGCAGTAACCGCACTGCGCCGCGAAGCCTTCCATGAACGCTTGCTGCAGCGGATCGAGCTGCTCGCCGCGGCCCATGCCGCCGGTGGTCTCGATCGCTCGTCCTTCAGCGAGTTCGGCAAGCGTGATGCAGCTCAGATGCGGTTCGCCGTCGATGAGAACGGTGCATGTCCCGCACGTACCCTGACTGCACCCGTGCTTCGGTGTCAGATCGCCAACGCCGCGACGCAGGACTTCAAGCAGGTTCGCGCCGCCCTCGACAAAGACGGCGGCTTCGCTGCCGTTCAGCGTGAATTGGATTGGCTTCTTGGCCATGGCCTCATCCTCTCGCGAGCAGCAGACGTT
>JBCBXS010000449.1:0-2155 GCA_039816475.1 Pseudomonadota bacterium
ACGAACGGTCGCGACCACAGGATCGAGATCGGAAAACTCTTTCGAGAGCTTTGCGAATGTCTCCTGATTGAGTGAACCGCTGAGCTCTTGCTGCAGAGCTTCCCAGCGCGCGATCAGGGCATCGAGTTTTTCCGCGGGGATCGCGCTCATCGTGTTTCGTCCCGGACATAGTAGAAGGCCGCCCGCGAGAAGCGGGCGCGGCGAAGCGAGTTCCGCCAGCTAGATATCGACGCTATCGGTTTCTGCAAACTTGCGCAGGCGATCGCGCACAGACCGGCAGTCGCCTGGCGCCGCGATCGCCTCGTCCAGCAGGTCGCGAACCCGGCTGATGTCGACGGACAGCACCATGTCCTTGACCGGCCCGATCGACGCCGGCGCCATGGAAATCGTGCGGTAGCCGAGCCCGAGCAAGGCCATCGCCTCGATGGTCCCGCCGCCGATTTCACCGCAAAGCGTCACCGGCTTCTCGTGACGGCGACCTGCATCGGCGATCGACCGAAGCACGCGGAGCGCGGACACGGACAAGGGATCGTAGCGGCCGGCAACGCGCGCGTTCGTCCGATCAGCGGCGAACAGATACTGCAACAGATCATTGCTGCCGACGGAGGCAAAGTCGATCTCCGCCATCAACTCATCGAGCAGGAACAGCATGCTCGGCACCTCGATCATCGCGCCGAACTGAATGCGCTCCGGGCCCGGCTGATTACGTTTGGCCGCCAGCGCCTGCTCCTTGATGATCAGGCCCTTCACCGCGCGAAATTCGCTGACGGTGCTGAGCATCGGGATCATGACGCGCAACTCGCGCCCGGCGGCTGCGCGCAGCAGCGCCCGCGCCTGCATTCGAAACAGCCCCGGCCGGTCAAGTGCCAGACGGACCGCCCGCCAGCCGAGCGCGGGGTTGTCCTCCTTCGGCTGGCGGAGATAGGGCAGGACCTTGTCGCCCCCGATATCGAGCATGCGGAACGTGACGGGCTTTGTGCCGACGCCTTCGAGGATTTCGCGGTAGACGGCCATCTGGCGATCGACCCGCGGGAAGGTATCGGCCAGCATGAACTGAAGCTCGGTACGGAAGAGGCCGATGCCGTCGGCACCGGATTCAGCGACATTGGCGAGATCAATCGCGAGGCCTGCGTTGACCATCAGCTCAACGCGCTGGCCGTCTTTGCTGACAGCAGCCACATCGCGCCGGCTGCGGAACTTCTCCTGCCGCCGTGCGCGGAACCGGACCTTGTCGGCGTAGGCTGCAACCAGATCGCCGGACGGGCGGATGTGGATGGCGCCCGTCTCTGCATCGATGATGGCAGCATCACCGCTTTGCAGTTGTTCGATGATACGCGGTGCCTGGCCGATCGCCGGCAGGCCGAGCGCCTTGGCGACGATTGCGACGTGGCTCTGCGCACTCGCCTCCTCGACAAGCAACGCGCGCAGCCGTGACCGGTCGTAGTCCAGAAGCTCGGCCGGCCCCATGTTACGGGCCACCAGAATGGTATCTTCCGGCAGTTCGAGATCGGTGAAGGCCGTGTTTGACCGGCCAACGAGAATGCGCAGCAGGCGGTCGGAGAGATCGTCGAGGTCGCGCAGGCGCTCGCGCCAGAACGGGTCGTTCTGACGGAGGAGCCGCGTGCGCGTCACGTTCTGCGTCCGCTCGACGGCAGCTTCAGCGGTCAGGCCTTCTGCCACCGCGTCGTGCATGCGACGCAGCCAGCCGCGGTCGTTGGCGAACATCCGATAGGCATCGAGCACGTCGCGGTGCGCACCTTCCGATGCAATCGACGAACGCTCGAACATCGCGTCGATCGCTTTGCGCAGGGACACAACGGCGGCGTCAAGGCGGACGGCTTCGGCTTCCGGATCGACGGCGAGTAGCTCGGTCACGACGACACGCGGCTGGTGAATGAACACGTGGCCGAGCGCGATCCCGTCGGAAATCGGCTCACCGCGCAACTGCGACGTCGGCCGCTCTGAAAACGCATCGTCGAATGTGCCGGCGATGTTGTCCGAAGCCAGATGCTCGGCAACGACCATCGCCGTCGTCTGCAGGATCTCGACGTCTTCGTCAGAGTAGACGCGCGGCGTGCGGTTCTGGACGACGATGACGCCGAGCAGTACGCCGGCCCTCAGGATCGGAACCGCGAGGAGTGAGTGATAGAGTTCC
>JBCBXS010000044.1:0-12493 GCA_039816475.1 Pseudomonadota bacterium
AAATGGTTTCGGCAAAATGTAGTTCGGCCCGAACACCAGGCTCTCGGCACCGTAGGCCTGAAGCACGACGTCTGAGGCCCATTCGTCAGCGATGCTCGCGAGCGCATAAACGGCAGCTTTCTTCATCTCCTCATTGATGGTCGTCGCGCCGACATCGAGCGCGCCGCGAAAGATGAAGGGAAAGCACAAGACGTTATTGATCTGGTTGGCATAGTCGGTCCGGCCTGACGCCATCACCGCGTCGTCGCGGACCGCCGCCACATCCTCGGGCATAATCTCAGGCGTCGGATTGGCGAGCGCGAAGATCAGCGGCTTCGGCGCCATGCTCTTGACCATCTCGCCGGAGACGATCCCTGCAGCCGAGAGGCCCAGAAAGATGTCTGCGTCTTCCATGATCTCGGCGAGCGTGCGCGCGTGGGTCGGACGGGCGAACGGGGCCTTGTAAGGGTCCATCAACTCGGTGCGGCCTTCGTAGACCACGCCTGCGATATCGCTGATTAGGATGTTCTCGCGCGGCAGCCCGAGCGCGACGAGCAGGTTGAGGCAGGCAAGCGCCGCGGCACCGGCACCTGAGCAGGCTAGCTTCACGTTGGCGATGTCTTTGCCGACTACCTTCAGCCCGTTGATGATGCCGGCTGCGACAACGATGGCGGTGCCGTGCTGGTCATCGTGAAAGACCGGGATGTTCATCCGCTCTTTCAGCCTGCGTTCGATCTCGAAGCACTCGGGCGCCTTGATGTCTTCGAGGTTGATGCCGCCAAACGTCGGCTCGAGACACGCAACCGCTTCGATGAACGCGTCGACGTCTTTGGCCTCGAGTTCGATGTCGAAGACATCGATCCCGGCGAATTTTTTAAAGAGGACCGCCTTGCCCTCCATCACCGGCTTGGACGCCAGCGGACCGATGTTGCCGAGACCGAGGACGGCAGTCCCATTCGTGATGACGCCGACGAGGTTTCCCCGCGCCGTCAGCCGCGACACCATCGAAGGGTCTTCAGCAATCGCGGTGCAGGCGTGCGCGACACCGGGCGAATAGGCAAGCGCAAGGTCCTGCTGGTTTGCGACCGGCTTGGTCGGCTGGATGGCGATTTTTCCGGGCGAGCCGAGCTCGTGATAATCCAGCGCATTCTGCTTGCTGGCGGCGTCGGGCATGGGCCTCGTCTCTTCTCGCGTTCGGGGCCGCCGTGCGCTTGGCTGCCGGCCGTCAGGTCAGGGCCGCAACTGTAGACGGCGCGCCGGAGATTGGCAGCCCTAATTCCGGCGCGTCGGTTGCGAGTGCAATCGCTTGGGTTGCTAGGGGCGCGACGCCGCAACCGGCGCTGGCGTTTGCGTTGTCAGACTAAGCCAGCCTGGGGCAGTGTGCCGGCGACTGTGACGGGGCTGCGGGCTCGGCCGCGACGGTCACGATCTTCCCCCGCCGTCCAACCGCGAGGCCTCTTCCCATGACGTCGCCCAAAACCCGTTACGTTCACATCGCGCGCGATCACACTGATGCGCCGCGCAAGTCGGTGAACCCGCCGATCGTGCGCGCATCGACCGTGCTCTACGACAACGTTGCAACGATGGTGGAGACCCGCGATCTCGATGCGGCCGGTGAGCGTGTCTTCCGCTATGGCGCTCGGGGAACGCCGACATCGTTCGCGCTCGAAGAGGCCATTACGGATGTTGAAGGCGGGGCGGGAACGCTTTTATTCCCGACCGGCCTCGCGGCCGTCGCGCATCCGTTTCTCTCAATCCTGCGTCCGGGCGATCACGTGCTGTTTGCCGAGACGGTCTACGGGCCGGCCCGTGCGCTGGCGACGGAGTACCTGCCGCAGCGCGGGATCACCTGCGAATTCTATCCGGGTGGACATGAGCAGGTCGCAGCGCTCATCCAGGACAGAACCCGGATGGTCTACCTCGATAACCCGGGCTCGATCGTCTTCGACATTCAGGATCTGCCTGCAATCCGCGCGGCGATCGGCGACCGCGATATCGCACTCGTCGTCGACAACACATGGGGTTGCCCGGGCCTCTATCGACCGATCCTGCTCGGTGCGGACATCTCGGTCGTCGCGATCACAAAGTACGTCGCCGGTCACTCTGACGTCATGATGGGCTCGGTGACGAGCAACGCGCGCTACCTGAAGCAACTGCGCGAGGATTGCGATCTGCTCGGCCAGACCGTCTCGCCGGAAGATGCCTATCTGGCGTTGCGTGGCCTGCGGACGGCAGAAGCGCGTCTCGCGATGCATCAGGTGCACACGAACAAAGTCGCTGACTGGCTGGCAGCGCATCCGAAGATCGCCGAGGTGCTTTATCCGCCGCGCGAGGGCGACCGCCACCACTCGCTCTTCGAGCGCGACTTCGCCGCCGGCAATGGACTACTCTCCGTCGCGTTCGCACCGGGCGTGTCGCAGGAGAGCGTCAACCGCTTCGTCGACGGTCTTAAACTCTTCGGGCTTGGGGCGTCGTGGGGCGGGTTTGAAAGCCTGGCGCTGGTCTACGGCAAGGTCCCCGGCTGGGATGGCGGGCGAATCGCACGGCTCCATATCGGCCTCGAAGAGCCCGACGATCTGATCGCCGATCTCGCCCAATCACTGGACAAAGTTGACGTCTGACGCGGGCGCTGCATGACAGCTCGGTGACGAAGCCGCGACGTTTACGTCCCGGCCTTGTGGCCAGTCCCGCACGCGTGGTACCTGCGTGCCGAAATCCACGCGAGCGCGATGTCTGTCGTCCGCTCCGATTTCATCGCCGGAGACCCTGATGGCGATTACCGCATCTGAAATTGTTGCCAACGTTGGCCTCACCTTCGACGACGTGCTGCTGACGCCGCAAGCCTCCGAAGTCATGCCGAGCGCTGTCCGTGTCGGCACGAGGGTTACCAAGTCGGTCGCAGCCAATATCCCGATCCTGTCGTCGGCGATGGACACGGTCACGGAAGCGCGCCTTGCGATCGCCATGGCGCAGGCCGGCGGCATCGGCGTCATCCACCGCAACCTCGATCCGGCGCTGCAGGCAAAGGAAGTCGAGGCGGTCAAGAAGTTTGAGAGCGGCATGGTGGTCAATCCGGTCACGATCGCGCCGGACGAGCCGTTGCAGACCGCCTGGGACCTGATGGACGAGCACCGCATCTCCGGGATCCCGGTTGTGGCGCCGGACAACGGCAAGCTCGTCGGCATTCTTACGAACCGCGATGTCCGCTTCGCCAACAATCCGGATCAGCCCGTCTCAGAGCTGATGACGAAGGAGAACCTCGTCACGGTTCGCACGGGCGTCTCACGGGACGAGGCCAAGCGCCTGCTCCATCTCAATCGCATCGAGAAGCTGCTCGTCGTCGATGAGGAGTTTCGCTGCGTTGGCTTGATCACCGTCAAGGATATCGAGAAAGCCCAGCAGCACCCGAACGCGTGCAAAGACGAGCAGGGGCGCCTACGGGCTGCCGCCGCCACCACCGTCGGTGAGGACGGTTATGAGCGCACCGAGCGCCTGATCGCAGCCGGTTGTGATTTGATCGTCGTCGATACCGCTCACGGTCATTCGAAGAAGGTTTTGGATGCCGTCACGCGCATCAAGAAGCTCTCGAACAGTGTGCAGGTCATCGCAGGCAACGTCGCAACGGCGGACGGCACGAAGGCTCTGATCGACGCTGGCGCAGACGCGGTCAAAGTCGGGATCGGCCCGGGGTCGATCTGCACGACACGCATCGTCGCCGGCGTAGGTGTCCCCCAGCTGAGCGCGATCCTCGACAGCGTCAGCGAGGCCAAGAAGTCCGGCGTTCCGGTCATCGCAGACGGTGGCGTGAAGTTTTCCGGCGACGTCACCAAGGCGCTCGCCGCCGGCGCGGATGCCGTCATGGTCGGGTCGCTTCTCGCAGGCACCGATGAGGCGCCGGGCGAGACGTATCTCTATCAGGGTCGAACCTACAAATCCTATCGCGGCATGGGCTCTGTCGGCGCCATGGCACGCGGATCGGCAGACCGGTATTTCCAGCAGGAAGTGCGGGACAGCCTTAAGCTGGTGCCTGAAGGGATTGAAGGTCAGGTGCCCTATAAAGGCCCGGTCGGCCAGGTGCTTCATCAGCTCGTCGGTGGGCTTCGCGCAGGGATGGGCTACGTCGGCGCCGAGACGATCGCCGATCTGCAGGCGCGGGCGAAGTTCGTGCGCATATCACCGGCGGCCATGCGCGAAAGCCATCCCCACGGTGTCTCGATCACACGCGAAAGTCCGAACTATCCGGGCAGCGCATGACATCCGATCGCTTTTCTGACGCGGCAGCAGGTCGGGCGGCGGGCTAGGCACGATGCAGCTCGGCGGGCGACTTCAGGCGGCAATTGAAGTCGTCACCGATATCACCGCGCATCATCGCCCGGCATCCGATGCCTTGCGCGATTGGGGCCGGACCCATCGGTTCGCGGGCTCCGGCGATCGCGCTGTGATCGGCAACATCGTCTTCGACGTGCTGCGCAAGAGGCTCTCGCTCGCGCACGGGATGGGGAGCGATACGCCACGCGCCCTGGTGTTGGGCGCGGCTCCATCCGCGCTGGGGCTCAGCGTGCAAGAAATTGCCGCAGCCGTTGATGGAAGCCGGCACGCGCCGGAGGCCATCACCGAGGCAGAGACGTCAGCGCTGCGGGCCGCACCTGATCTCGCAAACGCGCCGGTTCATGTCCAAGCCGATGTGCCGGACTGGCTCATGCCGTCGCTGCAGCGGCGCTTCGAAGGCCAGGCGGACTTGATCGCCGAGGGCCGAGCACTTGCTGAGCGCGCGCCACTTGATGTCCGCATCAACACGCTGAAAGCCGACCGCGATCGCGTTGCCGCGCACTTCAAGTCGATCGCCCCGCGCCCGACACCGCATGCGCCACACGGACTTCGCTTCGATGTCGCAGTAGGTCAGGTGCGCCTGCCAAACGTCGAAGCCGATCCGGCCCACGGCAAAGGGTGGATCGAGGTCCAGGACGAAGGCAGCCAGATCGCAGCAGCGCTTGCCGGCGCATCGCCGCGCGCGCAGGTGATCGACCTCTGTGCCGGAGCCGGTGGCAAGACGCTTGCGCTCGGCGCGGCCATGGAGAACACCGGCCAGATTTACGCCTACGATCGCGATCGTCAGCAGTTGCGACCGATCTTCGAGCGCATCCGTCGGGCTGGCCTCAGGCAGGTGCAGGTGATGACTGCCGGCGACCGGGAAGCGCTTAACGCGTTGGCAGGCCGGTTCGATCTCGTGTTCGTTGATGCGCCCTGCTCGGGATCAGGCACATGGCGCCGGAAGCCCGATGCCAAATGGCGGCTGAAACCCAAAGCGCTTGAGACCCGTCAGGCGGAACAACGCGAGGTGCTCGAGATCGCAGCGCCCCTGGTCCAGCCCGGCGGGCGGCTTGCCTATGTCACGTGTTCGCTGCTGCCGGAAGAGAACGAGGACCAGGTCTCAGCTTTCCTTCAAGCGCATCCCGAGTTCTCGGCTCTCGCGCTTGCGCCTTACTGGTCCGAGCACCTCTCAAGCGACCCCGCCGAGCACTTGCACTCTGGTGCCCATGACGTTCAGTTGACGCCGCTGCGTCACGGAACCGATGGTTTCTTTATTGCCTTGTTAGAGCGTAGCGCCACGCACTAGGGCGCTGACGCGACCACGGCCCCTCCGCGAAACACTGCCAATCGAGGACACGCATGGCTGACTACATCGACATCATCGTCTTCGCCGTGCTCGTCTTCGCAGCGGCGGCGACCGGCGGCATCTTTGCCCCCGGTGATTGGTACAGGGCCCTCAACAAGCCGTCTTGGACGCCGCCCGATTGGATGTTCCCGGTCGTTTGGACGGTGCTCTACATCATGATCGCGTGGGCGGGTGTCATTGTGTGGCGCGCCGACGGCTTCGGGCCCGCCATCATCGCGTGGGGCGCGCAGCTCGTCTTCAACGGCGCTTGGTCGTGGCTCATGTTCGGGCGCAAGCAGATCGGGCTCGCGCTGGCCGATGCTGGCGCCATGCTGGTCTCGATCGTCGCGTTCATGATCCTTGCATGGCCGATCGATGCGACGGCCTCGCTTCTGTTCGTGCCCTATCTCGCGTGGGTCGTCACCGCGTTCCTGTTGAACCTCCGCGTGCTCCAGTTGAACCCCGGAGCGCGTGGCGCGGCGGCTTGAAGCTGCACTTTCGATGCGGCACCGGTTGCTTCGCGCCGGCTTGCGGGTAGCCTGAGGCCAACGACGCCGGATCGATCCCGACCGGCGCGCTTCAGGAGGACGCGGCTTGGCCGAGGCGGGGACGAACACGAAAAAACTGCTGCTGTCGGATTCGCTCGGGACAGAGGCACGCGCGCTTCTCGCGACCCGCGACGACATCACGCCCGTCTATTTCCCGCATTTGATCCCGAACGATGAATTTCTCGAGCGCGTGAAGGCGGAAGCGCCGGTGGCCGCTTGGGTTCTCGGCGCGACACGCATCACGCCGACGGAGATTGAAGCGGCGCAGGGGTTGGTTCTGACCGCGCGCATGGGCGTCGGGTACGACGCGATCGATGTCCCGGCCCACACTGAGCGCGGCCTACCGGTTATGACAGCAGGGCTCGGGAACGCGCCGTCCGTCGCCGAGCACGCAGTCCATATGATGCTGATGCTCGTCAAGAAGGCGCCCGCGCTCGACAAACTTGTGCGCGACGGCGATTGGCTAAAGCGAATGTCGATTGCGCCGGGCGATCTCCTCGGCAAGACGGTGCTGGTCATCGGTTTCGGCCGCATCGGAACGCGGACGGCGAAGCGCTGTCTTGCGATGGAGATGGATGTCGCGGTCTACGATCCCTACGTCGATGCGCGGGCGATCGAAGCAGCTGGATGCCGCGCCGTCTCCGATCTCGATGGCGCGATCCCGGCCGCCGACTTCATCACCATCCACTGCCCGAAGACGCCGGAGACGCTTAGCCTGTTTAACGAGGCGCGGCTCGGCCGGATGAAGCCGACGGCGTATCTCGTCAACACCGCGCGTGGAGGGCTGATTGACGAAGACGCATTATTGGCAGCCCTGAAGTCAGGGGCGATTGCAGGCGCCGGGCTCGATGTAGTGGCAGAGGAACCAGCGTCGGCAGATCACCCGCTGTTCGCGCTCGATAACGTCGTCGTGTCACCGCATATGGCCGGCGTCACCCGCGAAGCCGTCGACCGCATGAGCGTGATTGCGATCCAGAATATTCTGAGCGTCTTCGACGGCGTGCCCATCAAAGAGAATTGCATCAACCCGGGCGTGTTCGACGCCGGTTAGTTCGTCGCGCGCTCCTCGAAGCATGGCTGCACGCCGCTACATGTTGCCGTGGCCGCGCGCTATCGCTTTACGCATGGTCGGCGCTGTGACCCGGTCCGAGATCTGGATGTTCCAGACCTCGCTCGTGTCCTGCGCCGCGAACGCTTCGAAGAGCGACGGGATCTGGCCCAGGTCCGTGATCTCCGCGCCACGCAAACCGAACCCGCGCGCAATCTCATGGAATGGCGGTCGGCCGAAGCGGGCGAGGCTATCGTCGATGCCCTCTGCCATGAGCTTATGGATCTCGGAGCCGTAGGCCCCATCGTTAAGTACACAGATGAGGATGCGCTGCGACAGACGCTTGAGCGTCTCGAGTTCCTGGATGTGCATCAACAGGCCGCCATCGCCCTCGATCAACACCAGTTCGCTCGCCGCCCCCCGCCGCCGGGCCGCTGCAACTCCGAGCGCGTACGACAGGCCATTCCCAATCGCGCCGAATTCGCGGACGGTGAAGAACCGGTCCGCCGGACGGCCTCTGATCTGGCTGTTGTAGTAGGCCTGATGCCCTGAGCCGGTGACGAAATCCCATGACTTCGGCACGACGGCGTCGATTGCGAACACCGCTGCGCGCGGGTCGACTTGGCCGTCTGCGATCTCGAACTCGGCGCTGTCTGCGACCTCGGTGCGAAGACGCTCGGCAAGTGCCGGTGTCCGCACGTGCGACTGCGGGCTTTCCCCTTCGCTGCGTGCGGACTTGATCGCGTCCTTCAGGGCCACGGCGCCAGCGCGCGCATCGCAGGTCAGAAACACGTCTGCCGTCGCCATGCCGTCTTTGAGGCTTGTTGGCGCGAGATCGACGGCAACTGTTTGGGCGGCCGGAAACAGGTTCCCGCCGTCTTTGGTGTAGTAGGTGAGGCTAGCGCCGAACGCGATCACGAGATCGACTTCGGCGAACATCTCGCGCGCGAGATCGGAGGCATAGCCGCCGGCGACGCCCAGTGAGTACGCGTCGTCATCGAAGAGCCCGCGCACGGGAAGCGTGTTTGCAAGCAAAGCTCCAGCTTCGGCGGCCAACTCCGAGATCGCGTCGGCAGCCTGGGACCGCAACGCACCGCGGCCGCCAATGAGGACGGGCGCGCGCGCGGTAAGCAGCAGATCGCGGACGCGTTCCAGTTGGCGCGGATCGGG
Organism: Pseudomonadota bacterium; assembly: GCA_039816475.1. Taxonomy (GTDB): domain Bacteria; phylum Pseudomonadota; class Alphaproteobacteria; order Rhizobiales; family Hyphomicrobiaceae; genus JBCBWG01. The sequence goes on from JBCBXS010000044.1 coordinate 8,402, forward strand.
TTGCGGGCGTCCGCCGTCCGGCATGTGATCGCCGATCGGCACGTACGGCTCGCCTGCGTGAGCCGGCTGCTTCTGCAGGTCATACGGCACACCGAGCACGACCGGGCAGCGGTCGATGCGGGCTGAGTGAAACGCCTCGCGGATTGCAACCGACATCCGCTTTGCGCTGTGCGCTGCGATGTAACGGGCGCCGGTCGCTGTCACGAGCGGCGCCTGGTCGATCGCCTGGTTGTAGAACTTCGCGTGCATCGGGCTTTCGCCGGCGAACACGACGAGCGGGATGCCGGCCCGGACGGCCGCTGGCAGGGCCGTCGTGATCTGCGAGAGACCCGGCCCGCAGGTGACCGAGGCAACGCCGACGTGGCCGGTCGCCAGTGCGTAGGCTGTCGCCGCTGCCACCGCACAGTGTTCGTGGCGGACGTGGACCGATTGCGTTCCACCGAGTTCGTCAAACGCAATCGACCAATGCATGTTGCCGTCGCCAAGCAGCACGAACTGTGTGTCGACGCCCTCGGCTGCGAACGCATTTGCAATCGCGCGATAGACCGGTGTCTCACTCATGGCACGTCCGTTCTGCGATGGATCCCGACGGGCAAAGTCTCGCACGGACAGCACGCTTTGTATACAGTTGGATACAATCTGAGGCCGACTGAGACTCGGCTGCGGTTGCGCGTTCGCCGGTCGTCTTACTGGACTGCCATTGCGCAATCCTGTTGATCGATCCGACCCTTGCAGCCGAAGCGCCGGAGCCCGCCAATGACCACCGAAAAACCAAGCATCGGCTTCATCGGCCTCGGCGGTATGGGCCGTGGGCTCGTCAAAAACCTTCTGAAGCACGGCTTTTCCGTCCGCGTCTTTGATATCGATGCTGATGCGATGGCGAACGCAGAAGCACTCGGCGCGGTGCCAGCATCTTCGGCGGCGGACGCGGCGCGCGACGTCGATATCGTCTCGGTGTGTGTCACCACCGCGGAGGCCGTCCAGAAGATCGCGCTCGGGCCCGACGGCGTGTTTGCGGCCATGCGGGCGGATGCCGAGTTCGTCGACCACACGACGGTATCGCCGTCCCACGTCGATGCCATGCGCGCGGCGGCCACCGACGCCGGTGTCGCTTACGCCGAAGCACCGATGACCCGCACGCCGGCGCATGCCGATCGCGGCGAGGTCAACATCCTGTTCGGCGGCGAAGCTGATCAGCTCGCGCGGCTGACGCCGATGTTCGAGGCCTATGCTGAGAACGTTTTTCATGTCGGGCCGGCCGGTCACGCAATCCGGCTGAAGCTCATCCACAACTACATTGCCTTCGCCAATGTCGCGACGTGGTGCGAAGGCTTTGCGCTCGCCGCACGCGACGGCCTCGACATGTCGAAGGTCATCGGGATCATTTCGGCAGCCGGCGGCAAGTCCGGGATGATGGACCTCTACGGCGAGCTGACACTGAAGCGGGACTTCACGCCGCATATGTCGCTTTCAAACGCTGCGAAAGACGTCCGCTACTACGCCGAGTGGATCGAAGCTTCTGGTTTGCCGGACGGTCTGGCTGATGCCGTGTTCGCGAGCTACGCGCGCGCGGAAGAGACCGGCCACGGCAGCGAAGGCTGTACGGCGATCATCAAGGCCTACGAGACCATTTCCGGCGTCGAGGCCCGCTTGCCCACGGCCCCGGATAACTCCGGGTCCGAAGCCGAGGCCACGTAAAAACAAAGCGGCGCCAGCGAACCCGCTGACGCCGCCTCAACGCTGCAAACCGCGACCGCCGTCGTTCGTGTCCGACGGCCGACCGTCGGATCAGTGCTCCCAGTAGTACCGGGTCTGATAGTGGTCGTGGGTCTTCGTTTCCCAATCGCGGTTCTTGAACGAGTCCTCGTCGTAGTCCGGCGCGTTCTTGACCTGCTCTTCGGTCACATCGGTAATGTAGCCGTCGAGGTTGTTGTCGTAGCTGAGCTTGCCCCACGGAAGCGGGTAGGCGCTTTGCCCGAGGCCAAGGAAGCCGCCGAACTTCATGATGGCGTAGCCGACATGGCCGGACGACTTGTCGATCATCAGGTGGTCGATCGAGCCGATCTTGTCACGGTCCGGTCCGTAGACGTCCGTGCCTTCGACCTTCTCGCTTGAGATAAGTGCTGCAGTCATTGCGTGGTCCTCTTGCTGGCCGGCCACCGCGACGGGGCGAACGCGGCGAGCGCTCGCGTCAAGCGCGGTGGAGCGGCGTCCATACTCTCCGTCGCAACGTGCAGCGTTTGCGATTGTTCCGCGGCGGCTTGTGCGCGGCAGGGGGTGTCGGCGGCAGCACGTCTTGCTCGCGCAACGCGAAGCGCCTATCAGGCGGCATGTCAGAGCCCACCGAAACCGTCCTGATCATCGACTTTGGCAGTCAGGTCACGCAGCTCATCGCACGCAGGGTCCGCGAGGCCGGGGTCTACTCCGAGATCGTGCCGTTCAATTCGGCCGAGGGTGCTCGCGAGCGGCTTAATCCGCAGGCGGTGATTTTGTCGGGCGGCCCTGCGAGCGTCACCGAAACCGGCACGCCGCGCGCGCCCGGCTGGGTCTTCGAAAGTGGCCTGCCCGTACTCGGCATCTGCTACGGCGAGCAAACCATGGTCGAGCAGTTGGGCGGCGGCGTCGAAGGCGGCCACCATCGCGAATTCGGCCGAGCGGAAATTGACGTCAAAAAATCTTGCGCGCTGTTCGACGGTGTCTGGTCCGAAGGCGAACGACATGTCGTGTGGATGAGCCACGGCGACCGGGTGACGTCCTTGCCCAAAGACTTCGAAGCGGTCGCGACAAGTGACGGTGCGCCGTTCGCGGCGATCGCCAATGAGGCGCGCAACTTCTATGGCGTGCAGTTCCATCCAGAGGTCGTCCACACACCGGACGGCGCGCGCCTGATCTCGAATTTCGTGCACCGGATCGCCGGCCTCAAGGGCGACTGGTCGATGGCGCACTTCCGTACAAGCGCGATCGAGGCGATCCGTTCACAGGTGGGCTCCGGCCGCGTCATCTGCGGCCTCTCTGGCGGCGTCGATTCAGCCGTGGCCGCCGTGCTGATCCACGAAGCGGTCGGCGACCAGCTCACCTGCATCTACGTCGATCACGGGCTGATGCGTCAGAACGAAAGCGAAGAGGTCGTCGGGCTCTTTCGCGGCCACTTCAACATTCCGCTGGTACATGTCGACGCGAGCGAGACGTTTCTCGGCGCACTCGACGGCGTGACCGATCCGGAGACGAAGCGAAAGACGATCGGACGGCTGTTCGTCGAGACGTTCGAGGCGGAAGCGCAAAAGCTCGGCGGCGCGGACTTTCTCGCGCAGGGCACGCTTTATCCGGATGTGATCGAGAGTGTCTCATTCACCGGCGGGCCTTCGGTGACGATCAAGTCGCATCACAATGTCGGTGGCTTGCCCGAGCGCATGAACATGAGGCTTGTCGAGCCGTTACGCGAGTTGTTCAAGGATGAGGTTCGCCAGCTTGGACGCGAGCTGGGCCTGCCGGAGGCGTTCGTCGGCCGTCATCCGTTTCCGGGGCCGGGCCTCGCGATCCGGATCCCAGGGGAGATCACGCGGGAGAAGCTCGCGATCCTGCGCAAGGCCGACGCGATTTATCTCGAAGAAATCCGGGCGGCCGGGCTCTACGATCAGATCTGGCAGGCGTTCGCCGTGCTGCTGCCGGTGCGCACCGTTGGTGTCATGGGGGACGCGCGGACCTACGACCACGTCTGCGGGCTCCGCGCGGTGACGTCGACCGACGGCATGACGGCGGACTACTTTCCCTTCCAGCACGATGTCCTCGGACGTATGGCCACCCGCATCATCAACGAAGTCGACGGCATCAACCGCGTCGTCTACGACGTCACCTCAAAGCCCCCCGGCACCATCGAGTGGGAGTGATGGGCAGAGGCAATAGACCCGTCGAGCTGGCTGTCAGCTTCGCTCTGCCTGTGTACCAAGATCTGGCGTGCTTTTGCGCTCGCTGGCAGCGCCCGCGTCGCGTGCTTGAAAGTGGTCTCGGACCTCTTCTGCGAAGCGGTGAGGGTGCTCTTCGTGGATCATAAGACGGCCGGGGTGGAGGGGCACGAGGCGCCCTTGGCCTGCG
>JBCBXS010000450.1:0-2138 GCA_039816475.1 Pseudomonadota bacterium
GCACTGTCGATGGAAGGGACAGTCGCGCACGGTCTCGCGTCCCGGTCCGAGGCCAATCCGCGCGACATCACGATCGCGCATCCGTCGGGCTCGATCGGCGTCCGGCTCGCGCTTACCGGGACGGGCGATGACGTGACTGTCGCCTCGGCCGGGCTCGTCAGAACGGCGCGACCAATCATGCGCGGCGAAGTGCTGGTCCGCGTTTAGCGAGACCGTCATCGCGTCGCCCGATCACAGCCGATCACAACAGAGCCAGAACACCCGCAACATGGGACTTTACGCGGTCGTGTGCCTTGAAGCGGTCACTGCGCGCGGGCTACGCGTAGCATATCAGCCGTCCACGAACGTCGCCCAACCGCAAGGCGCTCGCCCGCATGCCGCTTGGTTACAGACCTCCTCCGCGCCGCATCATTGTTCTCGGCCTCGGCATCCTCGCAATTGCCGTGACCGCCTTCGTCTATCTCGCGAGCCCGCCTGAGACGCCACCGCTTGAGGCGATCCACGCAAAGATCGCGAAAGAGCATCCGAACATTGCCCACATCACCGCCGACGATCTGACAGACGGCCGTTTGGCGAAAAGCGATATCGTGATGTTCGACGTGCGAGAGCCCGGCGAGTTCGCCGTCAGCCATTTGCGCGGCGCAACGCAGGTCGATCCGAATCTCAGCGCGGCAGCCTTCCTCGACCGCTACGGCGACAAACTCGCGGGCAAGACCGTCGTCTTCTACTGCTCGGTCGGCGTGCGCTCGTCGAAGTTCGCCGAACGCGTAAGGTCTGCGTTGGCCGAGCAGGCTTCCGCTGGCGCTGGCGAGCCGACCCGGATCGCCAACCTCACGAAGGGCGTGTTCGGCTGGCGTAACGATGGCCGGCTGCTGTCACGCGGGACCGAGGCGACGGACAAGGTGCACCCCTACGACGCCTATTGGGGCCGACTCATTCGCGACCCGTCTGCCGTCGCCTACACCCCGAAGCCGTAAGCCGTCTATCTGACGACCCTCAACGAGGCCTCAATGTGCGCCGCGGAAGACCGCGACGAACGTGCGCGCGAGGATCTCAAGATCAAGCCAGATCGACCAGTTGTCGATGTAGTACAGATCGCACTCCATACGACGACGGATGTCGTCGATCGTCTTCGTCTCGCCGCGGTAGCCGTTGACCTGCGCCCAGCCGGTCATGCCCGGCAGCACCCGCCGCCGCCGCGAAAAGAGGTCGAGCGAATTTTCAAACGCCTGCTCGTGCGCAAGCGCATGCGGCCGCGGTCCGATCAGTGACATGTCACCGGCAAGCACGTTCAGGAGCTGCGGCAGCTCATCGAGGCTTGTCTTACGCAGGAGACGTCCGACGCGGGTCACGCGGGCGTCACCGACGGAGGCCTGCGTGACGACATCACCGTCCTCGGCGACCGTCATCGTCCGGAATTTATAGATGCGGAACACCGAGTTGTTCTTGCCGTGCCGGCGCTGTCTGAAGAACACCGTACCGTTGCTGTCGAGCTTGATCGCAAGCGCGATGAGCGCGAACAGCGGCGAAGCCAGAAGCAGGATCAGCCCCGCAAGGCCCACATCGAGCATGCGCTTGAGTGAGTGGTTTTGTTCAACCGGTGACACGGGGCTTACGATCTCGGCACGCAGCGTACCGAAGCTCGTCATCCCGTGCGGCGGTAGCGGCAGACCACCAATATCGGAGCAAAGTAGGATCTCTTGCGTGTAAGGCATCAGCGCGGTCACAGCGCGGCGAATGCGGATCCGGTCCTGAGCAGGCACACCGATGACCACCTGATCGTAGACGCCGGCCGCCATGGCGCTGCGGAGTTTTGCAAGGCCACTGCCGTGGGTTGGCGCTTCGCCGTCGTCGCTCGTGGCATCGCGCGTGTAGACCGACGTGATCGAGACGTTGGGATCATCGGTCCGCAACTGCTCCTGGATCGCGTTGACGTAGGCCGGCGTCCCGTAAAGCGCGACGCGTCGACGGAGACGACCTTCCTCATAAAGGCTTCGGAGCACGCGACGTGTGAATGCGCGCATCGCGAGGACGGCACCCGTTGTCAGCGCGAACCAGCCAACGAACCATGCGCGTGAGAAATACTCGGCGTACTTGCCGAGATACATCGCGCCGATCAGCAGCAGAAAGACCAGCGT
>JBCBXS010000451.1:0-2135 GCA_039816475.1 Pseudomonadota bacterium
CACGTCCCATTGGCGAAGCGCGAGATAGAGACCGAGGGCGCCGGCGATGAGTGTCACCCACAGGAAGGCCCGGCTCATCAGCGGTGCCGCCAACTGAGCTGTTGCCTCCAGGAAGGCCTGCGGGCGGAGAAGCGGAATGCGGAAGAAGAGGTAGTTGTGGATGATGCGCTCATGCAGCGGTCGCGCGCGGGCTTCAGCCTTCCGATGCAGCGCGCGCCAACCGCCCTCGGGCGGCTCGACGACCAGATCGTTCATCACCAGAAACTGCGTTAGCTCGGCGATATCCGAAGCAGTCAACGCACGGCCAAACGCGCGATTGATCCGCGCGACAAGCTCGATGTCGGTCGCGCAGGAGGGCCACGTCGCGAGCGCTTCGAACGTTGCCCCGTCAATCTGGAGAAACTGGTGCCTGACCGGATCTTCGATCAGCCAGGTCGGCGCGCCGTTGACGTCGGGCGCACCTTCGAGCAGGCGCAGATCGGCGCGGAGGGCCGTGAGTGGTTTGGCCTCGTCCCCGCCGGAGCCATTGCTGCCGTTGCCGCTGCTGTCCGCGTCACTAGTTTGCGCCGGGCGCGCTGCCGCCATCGCCACCGCGCTCTAAAGCCCGATCCATTGACGCAGCGCTGCGAGCGGGCGTCTGAAGAGATAGAGCGCCAGCGGCACGGTCGGCCCGTAAATCTGCGCGGTGCCGCGAATGCCAAGCCGCGGTGGCGCGTCGTCGCCCGTCAGGAAGTGTGCGACCGCGCGAAACGACACCTGATCGCCCTGATGCGCCTTCGCCTCGAAGTCTGCGCGAACGATCCGGGCGTCCACCGGCGACAGGGGATCGGTGTCGAGGAACAGCCGCACTTCGGCCCCCTTCGTAATAAGCGCACCGTCCGAAAGCGGCACGTAAAGGCGCGCCTGCACCTGATCGGGCTTCGCGATCTCCATCAGCCGCTCACCGGTCTTCACCGGACGGCCGATCATGTCCTTGCGATCATTAAAGACCGCCCGGCCGGCTGCATCGGATCGTACGACGGCGCGCGATAGCAACAGGCTGGCGTATTCGAATTCAGCGTCGCGGACATCGCGCTCGGCGCGCGCGATGGCGAGGTCACGGCGGCCTTCGGCGGAATGGAACGCGAGTTGGTTAGCGCGCTTCAACCGCGCGTCAGCGGTCCTCAATTCACGCTCGGCGATGTCGTTGCGGCTCCTGAGGCCGGTGTCGTCGAACGTAATCAGACGATCGCCGCGCGCGACGACGGCGTTCGGTGCAACATCGACCGATGCAATCACGCCGTCGAGCGGTGCGGTCACCACGAGAGGATCGCGCGGCACGATCTCGAACGGTGCGAGCGCCGTCATCGGAACCGGGATGAGCATCGCGGCGGCCCCTGCAGCGGCAAGGGACAACCGGTAGATCCGTCCGCGCGACCAGCGTCGGAGCGCAGTCTTTCGCGGCGCGAGCGCGGACCAGGCGTGGGCGGCCGCATCCGCGAGACGCGTTGCAACAAGAACGTCGGCTTCCGTCCACTTGGCCTCGCGCGCGCAGACAAGTCCGCCGAAGACCGCGCCACCGCGTCCCCGCATGGGGACCCAAATGAGTTCGCGAAACGGATAGGCGTCGTTGGCCTTCACCGTCTGGTCCTCTGCGATCGGCGGAAGGCTGACGCACGTCCCGAGATCGGCTGTCCGGGCCGCACCGGTAATGCTTTGCCGGATCGCCTGAATGAGCGGCGCATCGTGAGCCGTCGTCGCGACAGACGAAGCAGCCACCACCGTCGATCGATGTTGCCGGTCGGTTTGGCCCGACGGGATCGCATTGCGAAAACGCACCACAAAAACCTGCCGCGCGCGCGCCAGCCGGCGCGTCTCGTTCGCGGTCAGATGTGCGAGCGCGTTCGTCGACGTCGCCGATCGCATCTCCGCTTCGGCCCGAAGGAGGCCCTGCAGAGCCTCCAGCCCGTCGCGCGGGTTCGGTGGCGGCGCGCGCTCTTCACCGCCCGCCGAGCCGGCAATGCGTGAGCGGAGCCGCCTTTGAGGCGAGATGACAGGGCCCATCGCCGTCTAACGCCTACGCTCGAAGACGGCTTCGCCGCTCATGCCGGCCTTTAAGTCCCGCACGGCGCGATCGGCGCGGCCGTAGAGCTTGA
>JBCBXS010000452.1:0-2124 GCA_039816475.1 Pseudomonadota bacterium
CGGAGGACAATCAGCCGCCGAATTTCTGTCCGCGTCATCAGCGACTTGCTCACATCGCCGACGTAGGCGCGCAGCGTGAATTCCAGTGCGCTGTCGCCGAGGTTGTCGAATGTGACGAAGGGGGCCGGATGGCGGATCACATGTTCGCAGTCCTCGGCGATCTTCATGAGCACGCGCGTCACGTGATCGGGATCTGAGGAATAACTCACGCCGACGACGACGAGCACGCGACCAAGTGAGTTGCGGTGCGTCCAGTTCTGCACTGTGCCTGTGATCAGTTCGGAGTTGGGCAGGATCATGCTGGCCCGGTCGAACGTTTCGATCTCTGTCGCGCGCACGTTTATGCGGCGGACATGGCCCTCCGCGCCATTCACGATGATCCAGTCGCCGACCTTGATGGGCCGTTCAACAAGCAGGATCAGGCCCGAGACGAAGTTGTTGACGATCGACTGCAGACCGAAACCGATGCCGACCGAAAGCGCACCGGCGACGATCGCGAGGTTGGTGATGTCGAGGCCGGCGTACGAGAGCCCGGCGAGCGCTGCGAGCGCCATCCCGGCATAGCCGACACCCTTGTGGATCGAGTGGGCGAGGCCCGGGTCCATCCGCGTTGGGCTCAGCACTGAGCCCGAGAGCCAGCGTTGAAGAAGCCGCGTCCCGAAGATCAGGGCGACGAACAGGCCGATCGCCGAGATGATCCGCAGCGGCGAGAACTTGAAACCGCCGACCTCGAAGCCGGAGACGAACGGCGTTGCAAGCTCCGATACGTCATCCATCGAAAAGCCGACGGAGAGCAGAAACGCGATTACAGCGCCGGTCGCGAGCAAGGCGTTGAGGCCGACTTGGATGATCTGCGAGAGGCGGTCTTTCGGGGCTGCGCTCGCACCTGAGGTCACAGCCGCCGAGACAGATGCGGACCCGGAGCGCTCATAGCCCGTTGTGCCGTGGCTTAAGATACCGGTCTCGCTCATGATTGCCGCGATCGCGCGATGGACGAGGAAAACGGTCAGGCCGCCGATGGCGAGAAACATGATCTGCGTCGCGATGAATCGGCCAAGTGTCAGGTAGCCGAGCAGCGACGAGATCAGCACAGCGAGGGCTGCGGCAAACACCGGGATCTTAAGCCACTCAAACACGCGCGAGACGAGCTGACCGCCCGTCGTCGAATCCTCATCCACGAAGGTCGTCGCGATCAGAGCCGTCAGCAGCAGCGCGAACAGTGCGTTCGCAAAAAAGCCTGCGACGATGCCGAAAGCCGGCGGCAGAAATAGCGATGAGATCGTCGCTGCCAAAACCATGTCGAGGCCGTAGACGAACGCGAGCGCGCGGGAGAGCCGCGAGATCCGCCGTGCCCCATCGTCGTCGACACCGACAAGGCGCGCGTCCGAGAAATCCGGTGTGAGAACGGCGCGCGCGAGGGCTGAGACGGCGGTGTAGAGCAGGAACGCCTTGAGGACCGCGATCAGGATCTCGTCGACCTGCGAGTTGTGGAGACCGAGCCCGATGATACCCGCTGTCACGAGGCCTGCGAGGATAAGGCGTGGCCAGGCGAAGGCCTGGGAGAGCCAGAGCGCGATCTTGGTTCGCTTGAAGAAGCCGAGCGGGCCTTCGCCTGCGGTTTCCGATCGCAGCAACTGCCGGACAAAGCGGTCCCTCAGAAAGATCAGCGCCACGTAGACACTCAGCGCAACGCCGAAGAGGCCGCCCACCAGAATTGGAGACGCCGCGAGCAGACTGAACCACGACATCACGACTGTTTCGAACTGGCCGAGCACGGCGCTGATGCGTGACCTTAGATCGGCCCAGACCTGCTTGGAGAGCGGGCTCGGCGAACGCGCGATCAGGTCTTCTGCCAGCAGCGCATTCCGCTTCTGTTGAAGCCGGCCGAGCAACTGTTCGGTTCTGACTTCCGTCAGTTGCAGGCGTTTGACCGAGCCGTCGATTTCAGCGCGCAGCGCATCGAGCTTCTTGCGCTCTTCGGTCACCTTCGGGTCTTCGGCGGGATCTTCAGGCTTCGGCGCAGGCCCAAGCCGATCGATCTGCGATTGGATGGTCGGCAGCAGCGGTGTCAGCCGTGCGACCGCTGACCCAATCGATTCCCGCAGCGCGTCGATTTCCTGGCGA
>JBCBXS010000453.1:0-2117 GCA_039816475.1 Pseudomonadota bacterium
GTCGAGAACGCTCCGTATGACACCTTCATCGGAACGCTTCGGCCATTGTTCGGTTTTTCTCCCGACACCAGGGAGAGACTGCCTTGCAACTGACGGACGATCAGCATCGGCCCGACCGCGACCACGACGCCGAAAAGGCAACGGGTAACGAACCTGCGTGGCGCCGGATCGCGGTGGATATGGCCGACAAGATCGCGTCCGGTGAGTGGGCGGAAGGAAAACGTCTTGCGACCGAGACGCAGCTCGCCGAGCAGTACGACGTCAATCGCCACACGCTCCGCCAGGCGCTGAAAGACCTCGCACGTCGTGGGCTCGTTGAGGCAGCCCCCCGCCGCGGCACGTTCGTGACCAACACGCGCATTTCGTTCCCAATCTCTGCGACGACCAGCTTCACCGAGACGATCGAAGCCTCGGGCCGGACTCACGTCGGCCGCTTGCTCGGGTCCCGCGCGACAGTTGCCCCGCCCGATATGGCAAATCGCCTCGAAATGGCAGCACAGTCCCGCGTGATCGAGGTCACGCAGCTTCGCCTCGCCAACGACATCCCGCTCTGCTGGCTGACTTCGTGGTTCCCGGAAGACCGCGCCGGCGCCATCGTCGAGCATCTGAACCGGAACCCATCGATCCTGCAGGCGCTCTCGCGGATGGGCATCAAGGATGTCAGGCGGCGCGAGACCACGGTGACAGCGCGAAGTGCGACGGTGGCCGAGCGTAACCATTTGGAGCTCGGCCGAGGCGCGACGGTCTTCGCGGTTGATTACGTGGATGTGGATCGTGCCGGCGAACCGACGCACGCAGCCCGCGCCATTATGAATGCCGCGATCGTGGAACTGGTCTCGCGAAGCGACGGCGTGGGTCGCTGAGTTCGCGTGCTTTGATCGCGGTCGTGCTCAGCAGGTGACCGAAGGCCGGTCGGGCGTGTAACCTCTGCACGCAAAGATCGAGACCGGACCCCATGCAGACTGCGACCGACCCCACCGCTCTTGCGCCCATTGCAGCTTTGGACGAGCTCGTGGGCGCCATTCCCGATGGGTGTCTGCTCGCACTGCCGCCGGACTACTCGGGATGCGCGATGTCCGCCGTTCGCGCGCTGATCGGCAAAGGTCGGCGAAATCTTCGGATTGTTTCGGTGCCATCCGGTGGGCTGCAAGTCGATTGGTTGATCGGCGCCGGTGCTGTCACCGAAATCGAGGCGGCGGCGATGACGCTCGGCGAGTTCGGTGTCCCGCCCCGATTCGAAGCAGCCTACCGCGACGGGACAATCACACTGACGGACGCGACGTGCCCTGCCATTCACGCCGGGCTTCAGGCGGCAGAGAAAGGCATCCCCTTCCTGCCATTGCGCGGCATTCTCGGCTCCGATCTGCTGAAGCATCGCAGCGACTGGCAGGTGATCCAGAACCCGACCGCCGACGCCGAAGACCCGATCGTGATTATCCCCGCGATCACGCCGGACGTCGCGCTATTCCATGCTGCGAAGTGCGATCGCAACGGCAACGTATGGATCGGCGTCCGCCGCGAACTGATGCTGATGGCCCACGCGGCGCGGCGCACGCTGGTAACCGTCGAACAGGTCGTCGACGCCGACTTCCTTGCCGACGCGGAAGTCGCCGCTGGAACGATCCCAGCTCTCTATATCGATGCGATTGCGGTCGCTCCCGACGGCGCATGGCCTGTCGGGTTGGCCGGCCGCTACCCGCCCGATCACGACGCAATCCGCACTTACTGCTCGGCGGCGAAGTCTGCCGGTGGCTTCGCGCGCTGGCTGGAAGAAACCAGAGCGGCGAGCAGCCGGCAATCGCACACCACATGACATCGAAGGCCGGTGATCACCGCGCCATCGCGCGCGAACAGATGATCGCGGCGATCACGCCGATGCTTGCGGGCCTTCGTCATGTGGCAGTCGGCGCATCGTCGCCGATCCCCGCATCGGCCGCCCTGCTCGCCCGTGCCCTGTCCGGCGGCCGTTTGCGGGTCTCGCTTCTCGGCAGCGTCGACAATAACCCCTTCACCGACGGCGGACGCGAGCTGTTTGACTGCGCCGCGCAAGGACGCATCGATGCGTTCTTTCTCTCAGGCGGCCAGATCGACGGCGCAGCAAACGTCAACCTCGTCGG
>JBCBXS010000454.1:0-2110 GCA_039816475.1 Pseudomonadota bacterium
CGGCTCGGCTCGGACGATGCGCCGGGTGCTCCGCCGTCGGTCAGGCTTTGACCGGGACCTTTCGGGCAACCGCGATGCCATTCGGTGCGACGGTGCACCGGTAGGCCATCGGCTCGACGCCCCTCGCAATCGCCGCATCGAACGCTTCGCCGTAGTTGGGGTCAATATCGCGGGCGAGCGAGAGGGACTTCACGTCCGCGCGTTGGATCAGGAACATCATCACCGCACGATGGCCTTCGTCGACCATGTCGGCGAGTTCGCCGAGGTGTTTCGCGCCACGGCTCGTCACGCTGTCCGGGAACTCGGCGAGCCCCTTGCTGCGCCGAAGGTGGACGTTCTTCACTTCGACGTAGCACCGCCCCTTTTTCGGGTCGTCGAGCAGCAGATCAATGCGGCTGTTCTGGCCGTACTTCTGCTCCCGTTTCAGGTCCGCGTAGCCCTTCAGTGCCGCGATCCTGCCGCCGCGGATCGCCTCTTCAACGAGCTTGTTCGGATGGCCGGTATTGACGCCCACCGTCGCGGGGCCCTCGCCGTCACCCTCATCGACTTCGACAAGCTCGAGCGTGTGGCGATACTTCCGGGTCGGGCTATCTTTCTCCGAGAGCCAGACGCGGAGGCCCGGGGCCTTCAGCCCGAGCATCGATCCGGTGTTGGGACACGAGCCCGTAATGGTCTCGCCGCTGTCGAGTTTCACATCGACCAGGAAGCGGTTGTAGCGCTTGATCAGCGTGCCCGGCACGAGCGGCGGATCGAACTCCATTCGCGCTGTCCTTTCACGAAAGCGGTGGTATTGACGACGGCTTGATGCGGGGCCGCGGCGCTTGAGAAGCCCTCAGCGCTGCCCGCGTTCTTAGACCATGTTCGATTGCAGCCGGCCAAGCCGGTTGCGCCCAACGCGCAGAGGAGTGTTGCTGACATGAGCGAGGCAGAGACGATCACGGCAGCGCTTCTGGTGATCGGTGACGAGATCCTCTCGGGCCGGACCAAGGATCAGAACATCGGCTACATCGCCGACCACTGCACCGCGATCGGCATCCGTCTCTCAGAGGTTCGGATTGTCGCCGATGAGCCCGAGGACATCGTCACGGCGGTGAACGCGCTGCGCAAACGATACACGTATGTGTTCACGACCGGTGGGATCGGGCCGACGCACGATGACATCACGGCGGACTGCGTCGCCAAAGCCTTCGACGTGGCGATCGATATCGATCCGCGCGCCGAGGCGCTATTGCGGCCCTACTTCGAAAACCGCGGCGTCGAAGTCACTGACGCCCGCATGCGAATGGCGCGCATCCCGGCAGGCGCCGAGCTGATTGAGAACAGCGTGTCGATCGCGCCCGGCTTTATGCTCGGTAACGTCATCACAATGGCCGGCGTCCCGAAGATCATGCAGGTGATGCTGGACGCAGTCACGCCGCGTCTGAGGACCGGTGCGAAGATGCGATCCGAAGCAATCGATCTGAAACACCCGGAAGGCACGGTCGCAGGGCTGCTCGGGCAGCACCAGCGCGACTATCCCGACGTCTCAATGGGAAGTTATCCGACGTTTCGAGAGAACAAGCCGATGGTGCAACTCGTGTTGCGCAGCACCGATGCAGATCGGCTCGCGGTCGTCACAGGTGCTTTGAAGGCGAAGTTGCGGGATGCCGGCTGGCTCGATTGAGGGCGCGGTCGGGCGCCATTGAAGCTCAGCGTTTGACGGCCGCCCGCAGTGCGTCTGATGCCGAACCCAACGATGGTGGGCCGGGCAGCAGCGGCATTTCAGAGGCTTCGGGAAACACCTCGTAATGGATCTCGATCGCATCGACGAACGCGCTGACAAGATCGAGCAGCGGCCCGAGTTCGACCTCGCCCGCGATCCGAAAGTGTTCGCCGACTTCGAGCAACGAATAGCCGCACGGTCCGCTTTCTCCGGGCTTCAGGACAGCGCGCTCAGAAAGGTACGTCGTCGCGCATGTCGTGCGCTGGGCTGTGTCGCCGCGCGGCGCCGTCAGGCGGGCGTGCGCATCGAACATCGGCCGCGTCGCCGAGACGAAAAGTCCGACGATTGTCTCGAAGCGTTTATCGTCGGCGGCCAGCTCTTCGGCTCGTTCGCGCGCAGTCGTCACCC
>JBCBXS010000455.1:0-2110 GCA_039816475.1 Pseudomonadota bacterium
TCTTGCCGTTGCTGCGATAGGTGCCTGTCAGGCGACGGCCCTGAATCAGCACCTCATCGACGGACTTGTTTTCGACCGCGCCGAGGAACTCCGAATACGAGATTTCGGATCCGGCCCGACCGTCCGTCGGCCCGCGGAAGAAGTTAAACAGACCGATCAGCAGGACCAGGATGATCGCGTAAATCGCGAGATATCGAAAATTGGAATTCATTCCGATTCCTTTATGGCACCGGCGGTTGCCGCCCGGGTGCGGGCTCCCACGAGAACGACCCCGTTGAGAAAGCCTACGCAGTTGGAGTGAAGATAGGTTTGCAGCCCACTCTTGCCAACTGGCCTGACCGGCGCAGGCAGGCGCCGATTCCGGTCATTCCCCCGGGTCGTCCGGGCCCTGAAACTGTCCCGAATGCAGCCATTGTGCCGAAATTACGGGGCTGCCGCGCGT
Source organism: Pseudomonadota bacterium (assembly GCA_039816475.1). GTDB lineage: Bacteria > Pseudomonadota > Alphaproteobacteria > Rhizobiales > Hyphomicrobiaceae > JBCBWG01. The sequence continues at coordinate 443 of JBCBXS010000455.1, forward strand.
TTCTCGGGGGGCACAACGCGCCAAGAGCGCTGGCGCGGCGATCGCGAGGAGATCGCCGTTGGCTCCAAAAACGGCCGGCCAAGTCGCGCGCGCGATTGCAGGCCAGGCTTGCAGATGGCAGTCGGGAGCCGCGGCATCCGCGACGTGCAGGCAGCTATCGGCCGGGCGCGAACTGCCGAGCGGGCGGATCAGGCTACCGTCTGGCCAGTCGCCGGAGTGCGTCAGCGAAAGCCGGGCATCCCAGATAAGCGGTCCCGTGGTCGGGAGACTGACCTCTTGGGACGGAAAGCGGCCGGGTTCACGGAACACCGAGAGAGTGACGACGCCATCATCAGTCAACTCGGTCGCAACGAGGCAGCCGCCGAGAGACGCGCGATGGGCGGTAAACGCCGTGATCGACTGTGCCAGGCTGACGTGGAGTGCCTCGATTGACGCGAGTTCAGCCGCACGTGCTGACCCGCCGAATGCACCCAGCATGTGAGCCAGCACTCTGACGGCGAGCTCGTCCGGCAACTGCGCGAACGGCGCAGCATCGACGGTCGCGAAGCCGCCGCCATGACCATCGAAACGGATGCGGGTGAAGGCATCTTTGGTTGCGGACTGAAGCGCTGCTTCGGCGCGCGCCATGCGTCTCGCCGTCGTGCCCAGCGCCCTTGACGACAGCCCCGCCTCGCTGAGCGTTGCATGAAGCTTCCGCCAGCGAATGCGCTCAAACGCATCGTTCTCGTTGCTCGGATCATCGCGCCATGTCTCGCCTTTCGAGGCGACGAAGGCTCTGAGATCATCGCGTGTGCGGGTGAGGAACGGGCGAAGCAAACGGACATCGCTGTCGCTCTTAAGCCGCCGCCACGGCGTCATCGCTGCCAGCCCGGCGGGGCCCGAGCCGCGCGCGAGGCGCATGAGGACCGTCTCCGCCTGATCGTCCTCGGTGTGGGCTGTGAGGACCAGGACCTGACGGCCCGGCCAACGGCGCTCCGCCTCAGAGATCAGGAAGGCGTAGCGCGCCTTGCGGGCTTCTGCCTGCAACCCCGCCACAGGTTTGTCGCCGCGCCAGACGCAGGTTTCAGCGGTCAGGCCGTGGCGCGCCGCAAGGCGTTCGACGAAAACGGCATCGTCGGCGCTATCGGCACGTAGGTCGTGGTCGATCGTGACGACGAGCACCTCGCGCGCGCGGGTATCGGGGTCAACGTTACGCATCTCGGCGAGCGCGAGAAGCAGTGCGGTACTGTCGCTGCCGCCGGAGACTGCCGCGATGATCGGCGCATTAAGCGCGTGGGGAGCAAGAGCTTCGGCGAGCGCGTCGAGGATGGCGCCGGCCGGGTCCCTGGCGGGCTCAGGCTCATCGGCGTTTCGAGTCTCGGCATCGCGGGGCATGACAGCAGTCTAGCGCTTGGCGCAGCGGAACATCACCGCCCTCTCGCTGCGTCCCGCCCGCCGTCCGAAAGCATCGGACCTAGCAGCCGAGACGACGGCGCTCGCTGGTCGCGCGGCTTCGAATGTGGCCCGGCGCCTGAGGGAACTTCTGAGAAAGCTCGCCGAACGACGAGCAGGCTGCATCTTTCTGGCCGAGCCGATCGAGCGACATCGCAAGCTTCAACAGGCTGTCTGGCGCCTTCGGGCTCCGGTCGTACGTCTGATAGCCCTTCAGAAACGCACTCGCCGCCGACT
>JBCBXS010000456.1:0-2100 GCA_039816475.1 Pseudomonadota bacterium
AGGCCGACAGCGTGAAGCCGAACAGCGTCATGGTGGCGACGTGCTCGAGGTCCTTGCGGAAGCTCAAAAGCGTCTGCGGCAGGGCGCGGGCCGAGGTCAGGAGCCGGCGGCGGAGAAGTTGCCTGAGCCCGCGGCTGAACCTGGCCGGGCGTTGTATCACGGCACCTGAACTGCTCCGTGCAGCTCTTCCGCGGGCGGGCGTCGTTCGGGCCGGCGCGCTCATCTTCCGGTCAACCAGGATAATGCGACCGCCCGGCCGCGTGACGCGGACGAGTTCGTCGATCACGCGGGTCGCGCGCGCATTGCGGCGCAGGACGCCCATAGCCGTTACGGCATCGAAGCTTGCGTCGGCGAAGGCAAGCGCGCTCGGCTGGCGGCGATGCAACCCTTCGACGCGATCGAGCGCCTGACCGGCGACCCTGCGGCGGGCGATCTGGAGACGGTCGCCGTCGGTCTCGATCCCGGTGACGTCGATACGAGGCGGATAAGCGCTGAGCCCGTGGCCGCGCCCGACGCCGACTTCGAGAACGCGGCGGGTGTTGTCTGGGAAGAAGGCCGCCGCCCGTCGGCGCAGCGTGCGCTGAAGGGGGGAGGCGATCCAGGCGCCGAGGGTTTTCACGGGCGCGATCAGCCGGCCGAGACGTTCGAAGACAGGTTTGCGGGTGCCAGAGGCCGGCGCATCGCTAATGAGGGCGCCCATGGCGGATCTGTCGAACGTCGGCTGAGTTATCATTCGGCGGCCCTCACATTCGGTAACGGTTGGGTCTTTCGATGACGCCCGGTCTGCAGCGCGTCTCTCGTTACGATACACGCCCGTTCATGCACGCCAACGATCAAGTCGATATTGCGACAACCGTGCCGCTGTCCTCCGGTTCCCCGGAGGATGCGGGGCTCTGAGCAGCGTCGCCGCCCGTCAGCGCGCCAATTGTCCGGTCAATGAAGCCGCCGCCGAGGATGCGGGCGCCGACGCCATCGCCATCGTAAAAGACGCAGGCTTGGCCGCGGGCAATCCCGAGATTGGTCTCAATCAACTCAACGCGGGCCGTGTTGGGGCCGGTCGCGGTCAGGATCGCGGGCTCCGGTGTGCCGGTGGAGCGGACCTTCACCTGGATGTCGCGCGCCTTCGTTGCCTGGAGCGCGCCGTCGCCCAGCCAGTTGACGTCGCGTAGCTCCAGAGCGGTGGTCGAAAGCGCCGACTTCGGCCCGACGATGACGCGGGCCCGCTCGGCATCGATGGCGACGACAAACAGTGGATCGCCGGTGGCGACACCGAGCCCGCGGCGCTGGCCAACGGTAAAATGGATAATGCCGTCGTGCCGGCCGAGTGTGCGGCCGTCGACGTGGACGATATCGCCGGGCACCGCGGCGCCGGGCTTCAACCGTTCGATGGTCTGGGCGTAGCGTCCGCTCGGGACGAAGCAGATGTCCTGGCTGTCCGGCTTATCGGCGATGGCGAGGCCGAAGTGGTGGGCGAGCGTGCGCACCTCCGCCTTGGTGAGATGCCCGATCGGAAACAGCAGCGTCTCGAGCTGCGCGCGCGTCGTCCCGAACAGGAAATAACTTTGGTCGCGCGCCACATCGCGGCCGCAGCGGAGGATTGGGCCGGCGTCGGTGTCGTCGCGCACGATGTAATGGCCGGTCGCCAAATAGTCGGCGTCGAGGTCGCCTGCGGTCGCGAGCAGGTCCTTGAACTTTACTTGCTGGTTGCAGGCAACGCACGGGATCGGCGTTTCGCCGCGCAGATAGCTGGCAGCAAATTCTTCGATGACGGCCTCGCGGAAGCGGTCCTCGTAATCGAGCACGTAATGAGGGAAGCCGGCGCGTTCGGCGACCCGGCGCGCATCGTGAATGTCCTGGCCGGCGCAGCAGGCGCCCTTCTTCTGGACGGCGGCCCCGTGGTCGTAGAGCTGCATCGTCATGCCGATGACGTCGTGGCCCTGCGCACGCAGCAGGCAGGCGACGACGGATGAATCGACGCCGCCGGACATGGCAACGACGATCCGCTTGCGCGCGTCGGCTGAGACCGGCGCAGTCATCTGCGCGATGAGGTCGGCATCGGAAGGTGTCGGCTCGCGGACGTCGGCCATCGGGGCGTATCAG
>JBCBXS010000457.1:0-2088 GCA_039816475.1 Pseudomonadota bacterium
GATAAAATCGGGGCCATCGGCCAGGCCAGCCTCCAAGGTCGTGCTGATGAGCAGGCCCTTGGCCGTGGCGGCACGCATAAAGACGCCGTTGAGGGCCAGGTAATATTCCTGGAGCAGGGCCAGGGTACCCGTCACAACGGCAGCATCGAGCCGTCCGCTCGCAACGTCTGCGATCAGGTTCTGTGACAGGCCCGTGGCAACCTGAAACGAGGCCTCTGGAAACGAAGCGCGCGCGGTCTTCAGGAACCGCGGAAGAAGCCGCACGCTTGCCGTCAGGACAAAGCCGATCGCGAAGTCGCCGGCCAGCGCATCCTCGCCGCGGCAGATCTCGACGAGCCGCGCCTGGGCCTTCAACACATCGCGCGCCTGATCGGCCACGCGCCGGCCAAGCGGCGTCAGGCTGGGTGGGCGCCGCGTCCGGTCAAACAACTCTGCGTCCAGATCGCGCTCGAGCATCTTCATTTGCATGCTGACTGCGGAGAGCGTCCGGTTCGATGCAGCGGCCGCGGGCGTGAAACCGCCGGTGTCCGCCACAGTCACGAGCGTTTCCAGAAACCTGAGGTTCATGATCAAAGTCCACATCTGCTGAAGATGTGATTGCAGCAAATTCGATTGTTTATGACCAGCTTTTTGCTCACGCTCCCGTGATGACCCAGCACCCGCATCCCCGCTCGACTGACGTTCTTGAGGCTGCATCGACCCTGGCGGCAGATGTCTTCGACGCACGGGCAGCAACGTGGGACCGCGAACGGCGTTATTGCTGGGATAACATCGACGACTTGAGGCGCCACGGTGTGCTCGGCATGACCCTACCGGCGGAGCTTGGCGGCCGCGGCGTCGATTACACAAAGGCCTGCAAGGTGATCGAGGAGATCGCCGGGGCATGTGCGCTCACCGCCCGGGTTGTCGTCGAGACGAATATGGGCGCGGTCGGCGCGATCCTCGCCTACGGAACCGAACCGCAGAAGCGACGCGCTGCCGAACTCGTCCTCGCCGGCGACAAGCCCGCGATCTGCATCACCGAGCCATCGGCCGGCAGCGCTGCGACGGACATGCAGACGACGGCGACGCCGTTCGGCGGCGGCTGGCGGTTGAACGGCATCAAACACTGGATCACCGGCGGCGGGATCTCGCGATTGCATTTGGTGTTTGCGCGCGTGCTCGATGAGCGCGGTGGCGATCTGGGCATCGGCGGCTTCATTGTCGAAGCCGATCCGGCGAACGGCCGCCTGCCCGATGGCTTTCGGATCGTGCGCCACGAACGCACGCTTGGTCTCTGCGGCATGCCGGAAGCTGAGCTTCACTTTGATAACGTCTTCGTTTCGGCCGATCAGGTGCTCGCACCGCCCGGCGGTTTCAAACGCGGGTTCGCACAACTGATGACCGCCTACAACGGTCAGCGGATCGGGGCTGCCTCGGTTGCCATCGGGATCGCGCGTGGCGCGCTTGCCCGGGCCAAAGCCTACGCGCTGCACCGCGAGCAGTTCGGACGGCCGATCGCAGAGTTTCAGGGTTTGCAATGGATGATCGCGGACATGGAGACCGGCGTGCACGCCGCGCAGTTGATGATCGCCGATGCGGCGGCCACGCGTGCGGTGGACGGTTTGCCGTTTCCTGAGATGGCGGCGGCTGCGAAAGCGAAGCTCTTTGCCTCCGAGACGGCGATCCGCGTTGTCGACGAGGCGCTGCAGATCTTCGGTGCGCGCGGTTACGGGTCCGAAGAGCCGCTCGAGCGCATGTATCGCGACGTCCGCATGTTCACCATCGGTGGTGGGACCGCCCAGGTCCTGCGTACGCAGATCGCAGCCGACGCGCTGGGCATTCGAACGCCGCAGACGCGCGATGGTTATGCGCGTGGTCCGCGCAGTCTCGGTGGTGAAGCACCCCGTTCCATGCAAGGGATGGCGCACAGCGATCGCGCCAACGCCGCATCGGGTCTCGCTGACGCCGCCGAGTAACGACGCTCACCGCGACCTCGCGAGTGCACTTCGTTTGACGTCGTACGTGACGTCATAAATGCGGTTCTTCAATCGGCTGCCACAGCGCGGGATGTGCCTCCTGACCATCCGTGATGAACGCGCGCACGGC
>JBCBXS010000458.1:0-2076 GCA_039816475.1 Pseudomonadota bacterium
GGTTGCCGGCCAGGTCGACAAGGCCGTCGTGGAGTTCGATCAACGCATCGTGGTCGGCGTTCGGGTGGCTGAGCTTCAGCGCTTCGAGCCATTCCGCGCGTAACGACGACGGCATGACATGCTCGACGGTCGCCTCCGTAGTGCATTCGATCGGAACCGGCTCGGACCAGTGCAGCGTCTCGAGCCACTGGGTGAGTGCGATGCGGCGCGCATCGCCTCGGATCGGGCGGAGTAAAGCTGCATGGGCTTCAGCCCGAATATCTGTTGCGAGATAGAGCGCGCCTTCCTCGCCGCCCTCGGCTGGGGCGGGATCGAAAGGGTTTACGCCTCGCTCAATCTGATCAAGCGCATGGGCAAAGCGGACCTCCCGCGCGCGATCCCAGCCAAGCGCCTCCATCGCGAAGGCAGCCGACGTCAGCCCTTCGACGATTCGCGCCAAAGCGCTTTCGCCGTCCTCGTGCGACTGAAGTTCTGCAAGGCGCAGAAACACCGGCTGCCAGTCTTTCCAGTCGAGAAACGACAACTGGCGAAACTTCAGATCCACGCCTTCGGAACCGCGATACCTGTCCGCGCGCCAGGCCCGCGTCTGCGCGAAAATGCGCGCGCGATCGGTCAGCTCACCTTCGACCCAGCTCACCAATCGGTCGGGTGATTCCTGAGCGGAAATGAAATCGAGGAGTTGCTCGCCAGCGGCTGTCTGACGGCGCGGCGCATCGAACATCAGCCGCTCGAGTGTGACGACAAAGTCTTCGAAGTCACTGCTGAGATCACGCTGCGCGCGCCGCCATCCCCGCTCGATCTCCGCGATCTGCTCGACCGTTGCGCTGCGGATGTTCGCGGTCTCGACGATCTCACCCTTGAGGATGTCGCCGACCTTCAACTGCAACCCGCGCTTGTTCGTCGTCAGAAACGTCTGATAGGCGAGCGAGCGATCCGAAAGCGTCTGCACCGTCACGAATACGCGCGTCATAAGGAACACGACGAATGTGATGCGCCGCTCAACGGACCAGTCGCGCACGGCGCGATCGAAGTGGGCTGCCACGGCGCGCATCGCACGATCACCATCGGTGACGTCCTCGCGCACGCTGATGCGCTGACCGGCTGCGAGGCTGTAGAGCGTGCGACCCCGGGTCGGATGTAGGATCCGCCGCGCTTGCCGGGTTGCGTCGACAAACAGGAAGTCGTTGACGACCTCGCTCAGCTCGCGGTCCTTGACGTCGCCGGCATCGCGCAGTGCGGTCAGCAGGATCGCGATTGTCGTCAGGCGCTGGACGCCGTCGTAGATTTCGAAAGCGCGGCTGTCTTCCGGCGCAAACAGCACCATCGCGTTGAGATTGTAGATGGACGCCGGCGCACGGCGGCCGCGACCGGTGCGTCTGGTTCGAGACGGCTTGTGCTCGCTGCGACCTGCGCCGCCGCCGCCGCGATCGGCCTGCCCGGCGCCGTTCCAGATCTGCGTGGTCGTGGATGGATCGCGCTCACGCGCCCCACGCTGCTCGGGATGCGGTTGTCCGCCCCGCTGTTCTGCCGCGGACCGTCGGTTGGCCTCCGCGCGGTCTGCGTAATCAGCCACTGCGCGCGGATCGACGTCGGGCAGTTCAAAAGCCGGATCGTCGTTCGCCGCCTGCAATCGCAAGTCGACGACCGGCGTTTCCGAAAGCCCCGTCTCCGGATCGAGGCCAAGCCGCGTGAAACAATCGAGGACGTCGTCAAGGAGTTGCCCCGCCTCGCGCGCGGCCCACTGATACTCGCGCTGCACCGGGCCCGGCTGGAACGTGCCGAGCGCGAGCGCCTCGCCGAGGCTGAGGGTTGTCGACGTGATCTGCATGTCCGGGCCCGCCATCGCACGCGGTGATCACCGCAAATTTTGTCAGAAGCACGATCACGCCGCCGACGTGACCGGGCACATCGCGTATCACGCGGTGGCGTAATGGTTTTCGTTTGGTCCAACCGGCGCAAGCTTGGTTGGAACTGAGAGTCTGAGCCACGCCCGCGTCGCGCGCGTTGGTTGCGCTGTTCGCACGCTCGCAGGCTTGCGGCCTGAGCGGGCGCTCGGTTCATACTTTGGAAGCCTGG
>JBCBXS010000459.1:0-2067 GCA_039816475.1 Pseudomonadota bacterium
CCGGGCTCCTCTGCATCGCGTTCTTCGTACCGCAGGCTTTGCACATCGACCGATCGCCTGTTGGCGCGACCCACGCCGCGTGGGTCACGTGGCTCTACATCAGCCTGTGCCTCGTACTCGGCTGGATCGGGTTTGTATTGGGGAAACGTCGAGGCGTTTTTGCCGGCGTTTCGCAGTTGGAAAGGCCCAGCGATTGGAATTGGACTCTGGTCTGTTCCGCCGTACTTTTCTTCGTCGGCGTACTGTCGATATTTCGTGTTTCGACCATGGCCTCAGAAGGCGATCTTGGAACGGAATGGCAGGGCGTGATCACGCTTTGGTATTTGCTGATCCAGTTCGTTTTCATTGCGGCGGCAATTAACTGGGTTGCATATCTCAGGACGGGCAGACGCGCTTTTCTTGTCCTCGCCGTTCTCTCAGCTGCCGCTATTCTTTTCGTATTCAACGAGAACGTAAAGCGCCACATGATCGCCGAGCTTGCGGTGATCGCAGCCGGAGGGTGGTTCCTCTGTCGTGGTCGGCAGGTATGGCGGCCCGCCGTCCTCGCCGCCTGTCTGCTCGGCACGGTGTTCCTGCATCAGGTCGGCGCGGTGCGCGACTACGTGAGGTCCGGCCAGGGCAACGTGCTGGAAGCCGTCGCAGCCGGCGTCCCCTTCCGGGACTTCAGGTTCCTCTCCGCTGACCGCGCACCGGAGCTAACGCATGCCGTCGTCGACATCGCGACGACCGCGCGAACCGGCACCTACGAGGGCTTCAGCCTCGTCTGGAACACCCTCGTTCATCAGTACGTGCCGGCGTTTCTTGTCGGGGCAGAGAACAAAACCTCGCTCAAGGTCGCTTTGGCGGCCGACCGCGTGCCCGACGTCGCGCGAGAGGCACACCAGTGGCACGGCGCAACGCGAACCGGCTTCTCAGACAGCTTCCGCGCCTTCGGCATCGCCGGCGCGATCGTGTTCCTGGCGCTCGGTGCGCTCATGGGCGTGATCTACGGCCATGCGCTTGCCGGCCACTTCACGGCTCAGGTGCTCTATCTCGTCCTGCTGAACGACAGCCTGATCGCGCTCACCGAGGCGACCGCGCGGTTCGTGACGATGCTGCCGTTCGTCGTCGCTGTCGTCTGGTTCGCAACACGCGCGCGTGCCCGTGACACGATGCCTGCGCCCATCGCAGTCGCGCCCCAGTTCAAGGGGGTGTCCTAACCGTGCGCAGGATGCGCCAGCACCTGACCATGACGGCTGGCGCGTCGCTTGGCGTCGCGGTTGCGACGTTAGCGTCCGGCATCGTCATCGCACGCGCGCTCGGGCCGGACGCGCGCGGGACCTTCGGCGTCGCTGTCCTGCTGGCACAACTGACCGTCGGCCTCGCAACGCTCTCGATCTTTGAAGCTGCAGTTATCAAACTCCGAAGTTCGCGCGATGAAGCCAAGTCCGTTGCCCGCGCTCTCCTCTGCGTTGCCATCGGTGTTCTCGTCATCGCGATGATTGTCGTCTTCGGCGCTTGGTCGGCCGCGTTGCTCCCGCACGCGCTCACGTCTTCGCCCGCCGCCATTGCGATCATCTGTGGGCTTGTTGCTGTTGGCGTGATCACGGCCGCCTTCGAGGCGCTCGAGGCCATCGACGCCCGGTTCGACCACTTGAACGCGGCGCGATTGGCCGGCCCCGCATTGTTCGCCGTGGCCCTGCTCGTCCTCGCGGCAATGGATGCACTGAGCCTGAACATCGCGCTGGCGGCGCTGCTTGTGACCCTGCTTCCGGCGCTTGCGATCCGGCTCTATCGCTGGCGACGCACGCTAAGGATACGGCGCTCTGGCGGCCCGACCTTCTCTGCTTTGGCCTTGCTCGGCGTTCGGCTGCACGCGGCGCACGGCACGATGCTTCTCGCAAGGCACGCCGATCGTGTGATCCTCGCAGGCCTCTGGCCCGTCGCGGCGCTTGGCCACTACTTTGTTGCGTTCTCGGTCGTGACCGTTGGTTTGGCACTTCTGTGCCAGGCGCTGCAGATCGCAGCGACACCCGCCTTCGCATCTGCGTCCCTCGACGCGCTGCGAGCGAGCCTTCCCGGCAGCCT
>JBCBXS010000045.1:0-12386 GCA_039816475.1 Pseudomonadota bacterium
GGTCGCAAAAGCCTGCAACAACATGGCGCTCGCGATCGCGATGATCGGTACCGCTGAAGCGATGACGATGGGCCAGAAGCTCGGCCTCAGCCCGCAGACGCTGTTCGATGTCATCTCAACGTCGTCGGGCGGATCTTGGGCGTTGACAAACCACTGCCCGGTGCCCGGCCCCGTTTGCGGCTCAGCGGCCAACAATGACTACAAGCCCGGCTTCTCGGCAGATCTTATGCTGAAGGACCTTGGGCTCGCACAGCAGGCCGGCCGCGCCGCCGGAACCGCAACACCGCTCGGTGCACAGGCTCACCAGCTTTTCAGAATGTTTGTTGCCGCCGGCCATGGCGGAAAGGACTACTCGGCCATCATAAAGATGCTCGACGCCAAGAGCTGACGCGCGAGAAGCTCACCCCGGCACAGCGCACGCGAGGTTCTGATGCGATACCCCGTTTATGTTTTCGATGCCTACGGGACGTTGTTCGACGTCCATTCGGCCGCCGCCCGGTATGCCGACGAGATCGGTGAGCGCTGGGGCACGCTCTCACAGGTCTGGCGAGCAAAGCACCTCGAGTACACGTGGATCTACGCGCAGACCGGTCGGCATACGTCGTTCTGGTCGCTGACGGAGGCGAGCCTGGACACAGCCATCGCACACGTCGGCGGTGTCCCTGACGGATGCCGTGAGAAGCTGCTCGGCGCGTATCGGACGCTTGATGCCTACGAGGAGGTCCCGCGCGTGCTCGACGCGCTCCGGTCGGCCGGTGCGAAGTGTGCGATCCTGACGAACGGCGACCCGGACATGATCGCCGATGCCTGTCGCTCGGCGGGCCTCGACGAGCGGCTCGACAAGGTGCTGACCGTGCACGAGGCCGGCATCTTCAAGCCGGATATGCGGGTCTACCGCCTCGTGACTGAAGCCTTCGACTGTGCCCCATCCGACGTCTCATTCCAGTCGTCAAACCGTTGGGATGCGGTGGGAGCAAGCGTCTTCGGGTTCGACACGCTGTGGGTCAATCGCGCCGGCGCGCCGGCCGAGTATCCGGAAACGCCGCCAACGCGAACCGCTGCCGACCTGACACCGTTGCTCGATGACATTTGACGATCGCGATGACTGCCGGCAACGGCCCGGAACTCTGCGCCAACCACATCAAATAACGATCGTGAGCTCCCATGACAGACGCGACTGCGGCAACCGATGACGGTCACGGCGACGGCGTGACGGTCGACTACTACATCTCGTTGAACAGCCCCTGGACCTATCTCGGGGCCCAACGTTTTCTCGATCTGGCGAACACCTACGGCGCGAAGATCAAGACCAAGCCGGCGCGTTTTGCCGATGTCTTTTCCGCGACGGGCGGCCTTCCGCTCGGTAAGCGGTCAGCGCAGCGACAAGCTTATCGCATGATGGAGCTGAGGCGCTGGCGCCGCCGTCTCGACACCCAGATCGTCCTTGAGCCGGAGCACTTCCCGTCCGACGAAACGGCGGGCGTCCGCCTGGTCATCGCCGCCGAAGTCGCGGGTCTCGATAGTGCGCGGCTGTCGCTCGAGATTGGCCGAGAACTCTGGGAGCGGGATCACGCCATCGCCGAGGCGGCTGCACTCAGGACTGCGTGTGCGCGCGCCGAGATCGACTATGACGCGCTGCAGGGCGGTGCGCCCGAAGACGGCGACCTCGACGACATCTGGGAGCAGAACACCGAGGAGGCAATTTCTGCCGGGGTGTTCGGCGCACCGAGCTACGTGTTCCCCGACGGTGAGATCATGTGGGGTCAGGACCGGCTTGGCTTTGTTGAGGAGAAGCTGAAAGCCCTCGCGGCCTGATCGCCCCTCTGATCCGGCGGGACGTGTCCTACTCAGCCGCCGCGCGCCGTCGCCGTGCAGCCCGGCGCGCATCCCAACGCGACTGGATAACGTTCCGTCGGCTTGCTGAGATCAGCCGGTCTTCGCGCTCAATCAGCCGGACCGCTTCAACAGTGTAGAGGCCGATGGTGCCGAGCGCGTGCGTGCCCGGGATGCGGTAATCGAACGTTGTGGCCGGCGCGCCGAGAAAGTCGTCGATCGCATAAACCATCCAGCCCGGGCGCTGCTTGATGACGTCTTCCGGCCAGTAGGCGGGATAAGCTTCGATGTCCTTGAGCGCTGCGTTTCGGGCAGCGGCCGCGATCGCTGGATGGATCGCGGCGTCAGCGTTCTCGCCATCGGGATCGGCCGTCTCCGCGCCGTCTGGCGCGTCCTCCGCCGCCGGCCGCTGGAGTGACCACCAGGGCGCCGACACAGCACCGCCATCTGACCTATCAGACGACGGTTCGAGCGGATCGGGAAGCGTCGCCTTCGCGACCACATCGCGCGGTGCTGCGGGATTGAACCAATCATAGCGCCAGCCGGCGATCGCCAGGCCGACGCCGATCACCACGAACAGGATGACGAAGTCGCTGATGACGTCGAGCATTCCGGTGGGCTCTGCGAAACGGCGGGCGGAATTAGATCGCCATCATCCGCGCGGCTGCTGGAAAATCAACTTTGCCAGACCCAAGCCGCGGAATTTCCGTCACGGTCATGATGCGCTTTGGCACCCAAAGCTCTGGAAGACCGGCCGCGCGAGCTGCTTTCAGCAAGGCATCGCGTTCCGGCGACATGCGCTCAGTCATCAGAACAAGCTGCTCGCCGCGCTTCGGATCCGCTTCTGCCAACGCGACGTGGGTCTCCTCAGGCCAGACGTCTTCGGCGAGGGTTTCGATGACCGCGAGCGACACCATCTCGCCGGCGATCTTGGCAAACCGCTTGGCGCGGCCTTCGATGCGGACGAACTGGCCGCCATCAACGGTGACGATATCGCCTGTGTCGTGCCAGCCGGCGGGTGGCGGCTGCAGAACGCCTGGCCGGTCCGCACGGAGATAGCCCGCCATGACATTCGGCCCGCGCACATGAAGGCGCCCGCCGTCGTCGATTCCTTCGACCGGCTCCAGGCGATATCTCAGCCCTGGCAAAAGTGGCCCGACGCTTCCCGGCGTATTCGACGAGGGCAGGTTGCAGGCGAGCACCGGCGCGCATTCCGTAGCGCCATAACCCTCGAGCAGTTGCACGCCGGCTTTTTCGTATAGTGCGCGCGTCTTGTCTTTGATCTTCTCGGCACCCGCGATCGCGAAGCGTAGGCTTGAGAGATCGCCGTCGTCAGCGTTGCGGGCATATCCCTGCAGGAATGTGTCGGTCGCGAGCAGGATCGACGGCTGCCGCTCGCGCACGAGTTTGGGGATCTGCTTGAAGTGAAGCGGTGTCGGATAAAGCGTCGTCGGGATGCCGTTGAGCAGCGGTGTCAACGTGCCAGCCGTCAGCCCGAAGGAATGGAAGATCGGCAGCGGATTGAAGAAATGATCGTCGTCGGTGAGGACACCGTCACCGTGCTGGAAGATCTGCCGCGCATTCGAAATCAGATTGCCGTTGGTCAGGACGACGCCCTTCGGATGGCCCTCGGTCCCTGATGTGAACAGGATGACGGCGGCATCGTCCCGGCGTTTGGGGGCCGGTGTTGCGAAGCGATCTGCAATGCCGCCGGCCACGCCACGGACCTTGTCGACGATGCCAATGTCGTCGCGGACGTCCTCGAGATAGAGAACCGATCGCAGCTCACCGTCCGGTGTCCGGCTTGCTTCAAGCGCGGCAACAATCTCGCCCAACTCGGCAAGCTCTATGAAGCGGCGCGACGTGACGATGAGGCTCGCTTTGGCCGTATCCACGGCGGACAGCAGGTTCCGCTTGCCGGCGGTGAAGTTAAGCAGGGCCGCAACGCGGTTTTCTGAGTTCAGGCCGAGCACGGTCAGCACCAGACCGGCGGCGTTTGGAAGCAGGACAGCGATCGGGCGTCCTGCCGGACATGCTTTTGCAACCTTGCGCCCGAGGATGCGGCTGCCGATCAGCGCCTTCCCGTAGGTGATGTCCCGCGTCTCTGCGTCGCTCAGGATCGGCGTCTTCAGCCCGCGACGGCGCGCGGCGGCCGCAAACGCGGAGAAAACCGTCGCATCTTCTGCGCGAAGCTCGAAGTCTGCCGTCTGTCCTTCCGGTCCGGGTGTCATGTCCTCAACTCAACTCGGATCGCGCTGCTCAAGCGCGCGTTCGACCCCGCAGCCTACGCCCGAAACGCTGGGTTCCACGTGCATCCCCCCGATCATGTAGGGAGGAATTCCGCGCGCGTCATTCTTCAGAGCGGCGAGAATCGCCGAATTGTGCTGACACTGCCGCATTCTGTGCAAACGGATCGCGTTCATCGTGGTGCAGTCTCGGCGCAGCAGAGCGCCGATCCCGGGGGAGATATGGCGGGACATCTTCACGACGACGGGCGCTTGGGCCTTCATGGGCATCGGCGGTTCGATCTCCGGTTGGTGGTCGCATGCCTTCTGGCCGGGCTGGTTCTGACCGCGACATCTCCGGCGGCAGCGGGCAAATACGACCGTTTCCTCCAGACACTCAACGCAAACGAACGGTCTCAGTTCGAGGCCTACTGGACCGCACGCACGTTTCACAACGCGGCGCTCGATGCCTATTGGGGCCGCGTCGTCAGCTTGCGAAAGTCCAGGCGCGCGCGGTTGCGCAAGCGTCAGCTCATTACGCAGCGCAACTACGTCACGACGTTTCCGCCCGTCTATCGCGGGCCGAAGGTCGGCAAATCGCTATGGCGCAGATGGAAGAATTTCGAACGCCGAGCCGCCAAGCCGCGGCGGCAATTGCCGAACATCAATGACTTCCTCTCTGCCGCCCGCCGCCATTACGGCTTCCGACCTGAGCGGGTCAGCGAGCGCACCTTCAAGATGCGCTACGCGGCCGAAGCGCTGCGACTGGGGCTCACGAAATCGCAGGTCATCCGCGTCTACGCGTTGGAGACCGGCGGGATCGGGACGGCGGATATGGTCGCCGGCATCCACCCGATCCGGAAGACCGGTCGGCCGATTTCCTCGGCACTCGGCTACGCCCAGCTTCTCTCGGCGAATACGCTAAACATGCTCCAGAAGCACGGCCGTCGCTTTATCTCGCGCTTGCAGGGCCTGCGGGCAGAAGCGGCAAGCGAAGGCCGCCGCGCGCGGCTCGACGAGAAGATCGCGTCGCTTCGCAAGATGGTCGCGCATGTCAACCGGCTGCCGCGAAAGTGGTCGTATCTGCAGAAGCACGCGCGCACCGGCAAAGGCCGCGGCGTCCATGCGGTCAACGTCGACGGCGACATCGGGCCGTGGATCCAGGTGCAGAAGTTGCGCGACACCAAACGCTATGCCGACCGCGCAGGCCGCGAGCGCCTGACGCCGGAACAGCTCGAACTGATGAACCTCGCCGGCCCGGCCACCGGGCTCGAGATGATGACAGCGCTCGGCAGCCAGATGCCGACGACCAACTTCTTTTCGCGCCGCGGTTATGGGCGCAACACGATCGTCCGCGGGAAATCGGCGTCGGGGCTTCTGCGCGCGCTTGGCAAACGAATGGACGTCAACCAGCGCAACCGCGGCGCGCGAGAGTTTGGCGACGTGTTCGATGCGCTGATCGGCCGACGGCTCCGACAGGCCTCAACCGGGCAACGGGACGGCTGACCTTCGCCTGCCGTCCGCAGCCTTAAATCCTGCGCCTGACGCCGTCAGCGCCGGGCTTTTCCGCGATACCAGTAGACAAATGCGACCGTGACAACAGCCGTCAGGATCATCGTGCCGAGGATATCGGTCTGCTGGATGAATTTCATCCAACGCGTATAGCCGCCATACCAACCCGTGCGCCCGGTCAGCAGGTTGTTGAGCGTCAGAACAGTCAGGATCGCCGCCGCTGTCAGGGCAAAGCCCATCGCTGCTTCGAAGACCCGTTTGGTAAGCGTCGGGACGGAAAAAGCCTTGTTGCCGACGTGCAATTGCGTGCGATCAGCCATGAAACTGGATCCCCCTCAGAACAAGTGTCTGACGGCGTAAGCTAACTGATTTGCCCGAATTTTTCTCCGCGAATGCGACGGCCGGCGCTGGGGCCGACCGGTGACGCGTTACGGAGCTTTGGGAAAAGGCTCTAGAGGCGAGGATGCGAGCGGACGAAGCGCGGCATGTCTTCACGCGGCACGTCTTCGTCAGCCTGAAGGCCGCCACCGCCGTAAGCCGATTGTTCGGCACTTGCCGCCTCGGCTGTAGCGTCGGGCCGCGCGACGACGTCGGGCTCGTCCCACCAACGCGAGCCAAGTTGCTTTTCGCTGCTGCGCTGGCGATCGGCGCTTTGTGTGGCCTCCGGCGGGCTCGCGAACCACGCTTCGATAAAGTCCAGTTCCTCGACGGACAGCGACAGGCCCTGACTGCGGCAGCGGGCAACGACGAAATTCCGGAACCGTCCCGCGAACTGGTTGGCGGTCGCGCCCTGCTCGAACCACGGATCGGCTTCGCCGACGACATCGAGGATGAACCGGACGTCTTTGTGCGGGATCGAGACGCCACGTTCGGCTGCGCGACCCACGACGTTTGCGATCGTCTGCACGCCCTGTAGCTCGTTGTCCGTGATCTCTCCGGCCATCTCTTCAAACAGGATGCGGTAGTCGGTCGGCGAGATCGGCGGGGCCTGTGAGGCATCGTAGATCTTCGCGATCCAGCGCTGAAGTTTTGCAGCTTCCTGCGCGACGGTCTCAGCGTCGTCTTCAACCGGCTCCGGTTCAGGAGCGGCGGGTTGCGGCGCGGCCGAAGCTGATGGGGCCGGGGTGGGCGCCGGTGTCGGCTGGTCGAGTTCCGGCAGACGCGTCGGCTGAGGCTTCGGCTCGGCAAGCGCCGGTTCCTGACGTTCAGGTACCGCAGTGATGGGCGATGGCGCCGGGCTCGCGGACGGCTGCTCAAGCGCTTTCTGCGGCGCCTGAGGCTTCAAGCGCTTGCGATCGAAGACCACGGGTGGCTGCTGTCCCGACAAACCGAGATCGTCTGGCAGGGCCGTTCGCAGAAGATCGAGAAAACCCTTGCCACCCCAGTCGGTCTCGACGGTCAACTCGCGCCCCATCAACTCGGTCGTCTGTTGCGCGAGCGCTTCGAGCGGCAGTGGCTGCGAGGCATTGCGCACGAGATCGGCAACGACGGCGACGATGTTCTCACGCACCGATTCAAGTGGGATCGGCCTGGACTGAGCAAGCTTGTCGTTCTCTGTCGCGTCGTCCGAGGTCAGCTCGCCGATCAGCAAATCGATGAGGTCCATCTCGCGGACCTCTCCATCGGCAAGGGCCGTGTAAGGCGCCGCGGTGTTGTCGTTTGCGAAGATCACCGTCCGCCGGTTATGCGCGCGAAGACGATGCAGCACCGGCGTGAAGTCAGCGTCGCTCGAGAGGATGATGAACTCTTCGAAGTGTGTCGCGTGCGTCAGGAAATCGCGAAGGTCCATGACCATTTTGATGTCGGACGAGTTCTTGAGCTGCGCCGTCAGCGGCGGGCAGTCGACGATCTCAAAGCCGGCGCGCAGGAAGTTGTGGCGGACGAAGGGGAACGAGCTCATGTCCGTCGAATTGTCCGACGGGTTCCGGCGCGGCACGGGGTTGCCGTAGCAGCGGTTCATGACGAGGCGTCGCGGCGGGTTGCCGAGTGCCGGCTGCGTTGGCGTGATCAGCGCGCCGGTCTGCAACGCTGCGATCCAGCGCGGCGCATCCTTCGCAAAGCGCTTTGCGGCTTCCTCGTTCTTCCGCCGGAGCGAGAGATAAATATTGTCGTAATCAACGAAAACAGCGCTCAGGATCGGCGTTGTCGCGACGCTCTGCATATCGAAAAGACCCCCGTCGGCCGGAACATCCGGTCGTTTGGACGAGACCGTCAGCGAGTCGCGGAGGGCTTACAATGTCGCCGCTGCCTCAATTCCAACGCTTCGACGCGCAGGCCCGAAGAATCAGCGTTTGACCGATGTTCGGTGCTGGTGAATTTCGTGGATAAGCCGAGGTTCCATCGCAATCACGGCACGGTCGTCCGCAGGCAGAACGTCCGGGTGTTGGTCGATTCGCGC
The DNA here is from genome assembly GCA_039816475.1 of Pseudomonadota bacterium. GTDB lineage: Bacteria > Pseudomonadota > Alphaproteobacteria > Rhizobiales > Hyphomicrobiaceae > JBCBWG01. The sequence continues at coordinate 7,969 of JBCBXS010000045.1, forward strand.
GCGGCGCGTCAGGCGCGGTTCTTGCGCTCGCGGACTTCGGCGAAGACGGCTGCGTCCGTCGCATCCGGCATGCCCAGGTGCTTGCGGATCGACGGGTCCGATGCGCGCAGGAACGGGTTGGTCGCGCGCTCCTCACCAACCGTTGTCGGTAGCGTCGACTTGCCCTCCGCACGGAGGGCTTCGACGGACTTTGCGCGTGCTTGAAGCGCCTTGTTGTTCGGGTCGACGGTGAGCGCGAAACGGGCGTTTGCGACGGTGTACTCGTGTCCGCAATAGAGCTCGGTCGCCTCAGGCAGCGCGCCAACCTTCGAGACGCTGTCCCACATCTGGTCCATTGTGCCTTCGGACACGCGGCCGCAGCCCATCGCGAACAACGTATCGCCAACAAACGCAACTTCTGCGTCCGGCATATGAAGGATGATGTGCCCCGCCGTATGGCCTGGCGTCGCGATCACTTCGACGGTGTGTTCACCGAAGCGGAACGTCTCGCCATCGCCAACAGCCGTATCCAGACCTGGGATCTTCGATGCCTCGCCTGCGGGCCCGATCACAGTCGCGCCGGTCTCCCGCTTAAGTTCCTCGACGCCCTGCGTGTGGTCCCAATGATGGTGCGTCACCAGGATATGCGTCAGCGACCAGCCCTTCTCGTTGAGCGCGTCGCGGACGGCAGCTGCGTCCGGAACATCGATCGAGGCGACCTGACCCGATCCCGGATCGCGGATGATGACGCCGTAATTGTCGCTCAGGCATGGGAACTGATGGATTTCGAGATTGGACATGGGACTTCCCGGTCATCGCCTCTTTGGTGGCTGATCGGCGGTTCTTTTCGTACCGTCGCTGGTGACATCGCGCTTCGAAAGAGTGTGGCGCTGATGCTTCCGAAAGCCAATATCCTGCAAAGCCTCGCTAATTTCAGCAGCAGACCCTTCGCTTGAAAGATGTTCATCGACGCCAGCGAGCTTTGGGACTTTTACAACCGCCCGCTCGGTCATATGGCGCGGCGGCTGCTCGGCACGCGTCTGCGCGCACGGTGGCGCCATATCGAAGGCGAGACGCTGATCGGCCTCGGCTACGCTGGCCCGCTGATGGGGTCGTTCCGTGGCGAAGCCCGACGGATCGGCGCGCTGATGCCAGCCTCGCAGGGCGCACTCGTCTGGCCCGCGAGTGGCGACAGCATGACCGTGCTCGTCGACCTCGAGGACCTGCCGCTGCCGGACAACTCCGTCGACCGCCTGCTCGTCGTCCACTGCCTCGAACATGCAGAGCGGACGGCGCCGGTGCTTCGCGAGATCTGGCGCGTCCTCGCGCCCGAGGGCCACGCGATGTTCATCGTCCCGAACCGCGGCGGGCTTTGGGCGCGGTTTGAATCGACGCCGTTCGGCCAGGGGCGGCCCTATACGCGCGGTCAGCTTGAGCGCCTCTTAATGAGCGCGATGCTGACGCCGAAAGAGTGCACCTGGGCGCTGCATTTGCCGCCGGTCAATCGACAATTGTTCATCCGGTCGGGTGTCGTGTTCGAACGCCTTGGGGCGCGCCTTCTGCCAGGTGTGGCGGGCGTCATGATGCTCGAGGCGGTGAAGTCCGTTGCGCAGCCGACGCCGAAGGGGACGCCTGCCTCAGTGCTCGGCGAACTCGTGCGACTGCCGGGTGTGCGACCGGCGGCGCGGCCGGCAACGTTCGGGCCGCATCGTCAGCCCGTGACCGCGCTAGGCACGCTCGAGGAGGAAGACCGCCTTCTCGCCGAGCACGTTCTGAAGCCGAAGTGACCGGTTGATCGGCAGGCGACTGCCACCGGTCCCAAACGCAACCGCCTCAACAGTCTCGGCACCAACGGCGCGGACAAGCCCTTCGAAGTCCGCGATCGTGCAGAGATGCGCGTTCGGCGACTGGTACCAAGTGTCCGGCAGGTTCTCGGTCACCGGCATCCGGCCGCGTGTCAGCAATTGCCAGCGCACTTGCCAATGGCCGAAGTTCGGGAAGGAGACGATCGCCCGGCGCCCGATCCGCAGAAGGTTTTCAAGCACCGCGCGCGGCTGACGCGTCGCCTGGATTGTCAGCGAGAGAACCGCGTAATCGAAGGCCTTGTCGGGGTAGTCATCGAGATCGCTGTCCGCATCGCCCTGGATCACCGAAAGACCCTGCGCCACGCAGGCGTTGACGCGCTCGCGGCTGATCTCGATCCCGCGCCCGTCCACCGAACGCCGGTCTTCGAGCAATTGCAAAAGCGCGCCGTCACCGCAGCCGACGTCGAGGACCCGCGCGCCGTCCGCGACCATCTCTGCGATCAGCTCGTGGTCAACGCGATGGCTGCCGGCAGCAGGTGGCGTGCGCTTCAACATGGCTCAGGCCCGCTCGCTGATGCCGCGGCGGCGCGCGCCGGCGTCGAGAAATCCGCGCACCGTCGCAAACAGTTCCGGCTCCTCGAGCAGAAAGGCGTCGTGGCCCTTGTCGCTCTCGATTTCGACGAACGACACGTTGGCCGCAACCGCGTTGAGCGCGCGTACGATGGCTTTCGATTCATGCGTCGGGAACAGCCAGTCGCTCGTGAACGAGACGACGCAGAAGCGGGTCGCAGTCCGGCTGAAGGCCTGTGAGAGCTGCCCGCTCGCGCCGGACGCGAGGTCGAAATAGTCCATCGCGCGCGTGACGTAGAGATAGCTGTTCGCGTCAAACCGATCGACGAATGACGAGCCCTGATGGCGGAGATAGCTCTCGACCTGAAAATCGGCGCTGAAGGAGAACGACAGCGCATCACGCTCCTGAAAGTTGCGCCCGAACTTCCGCTGCAGAGCCTCTTCAGAAAGGTAAGTAATGTGTGCTGCCATCCGCGCGACGGCGAGCCCGCGCCGTGGCGTGCGTCCCTGATCGAGATAGCGGCCATCGGCCCAGTCCGGGTCGGCCATGACCGCCTGACGTCCGACCTCGTGGAAGGCGATATTCTGCGATGAATGCCACGCAGCCGTCGCGATCGGCACGGCGGCGAACACGCGTTCGGGGTACCGCGCGGCCCAATCGAGCACCTGCATCCCACCCATCGACCCGCCGATGACGGCAAAGAGATCGCCGATGCCGAGCGCGTCGATCAGACGGACCTGCGCGTTGACCATGTCCTGGATGGTGATGACCGGGAAATCGAGCCCCCAGGCGCGACCGGTGTCGGGGTTGATCGACGCCGGTCCCGTCGAGCCAAGGCATCCGCCGAGGATGTTCGGGCAGATGACGAAGAACCGGTCTGTATCGATCGGCTTACCGGGCCCGACCATCGTCTCCCACCAGCCGGGCTTGCCCGTCACCGGATGCCGGTTGGCGGCATGCTGGTCGCCTGTCAGCGCATGACAGATGAGGACGGCGTTCGATTTCGCATCGTTCAGCGTGCCGTAGGTCTGGTAGGCGACATCGAACGTCGGAAGGCTTGTGCCTGACATCAGCACGAGCGGTTCCTGGTCCGCGCCGCTGCGGAACATCGCGCTCGACGGCTGTCGCGCTTCCGGGTGTGGCACCGCGGCGGCGCGTTCAGCGGACGGGGAGATGTCGGCGATCTCGGCGATCTTGCTTCACCTGCTGTGATGCTGGCGGTTGTCTCTGTCGGCGGCAGGCGCGGCAGCCGGCCGATTTGAGAGCCCGGCACTTACGGCCATTTGCCGGCGGGATCAAATGTCGCCGGCTTCACGATACCGTCTGACGCGGGCCTCGTTTGCCAACGCCCAGGCCGCCGCGTATCACCGCGCGTGAACCTTGTAAGCCGCCCGCGCCCGACATCGGAAGACCTGCATGCCCCAGTCCGCGCCGACCCCACAGCCCGGCATTCTGGATATCTCAGCCTACGTGCCTGGCGAGAGTAAGTCCGGTGGGACGGGTCCGGTCATCAAGCTCTCGTCAAATGAGACGCCGCTTGGCCCGTCGCCGGCCGCGCGCGAGGCGTTCAAGGCCTGCGCGGATCACCTCGAACGCTATCCCGATGGGGCGTCGACGGCTTTGCGCGAGACGATCGCAAAGACGTGCGGGATCGCGGCGGACCGCATCGTCTGCGGCAACGGCTCCGACGAGGTCCTGAGCCTTCTCGCGCAGGCCTATCTCGGCCCGGGCGATGAGGCGATTTTCACCGAGCACGGGTTCCTCGTCTACAAAATCGCGATCCTCGCGAATGGCGCGACACCGGTTGTGGCGCCCGAGACGAATTACACCGCCGATATCGATGCGATCCTCGCGCGCGTGACGGAGCGCACGCGGATGGTCTTCCTTGCCAACCCGAATAATCCGACCGGGACTTATGTGCCCTTCGATGAGGTCCGCCGGCTGCGCGCGGGTCTGCCTGAAAACGTCGTGCTCGTGCTCGATGCGGCCTATTGCGAATATGTCCGCCGCAACGACTACGAAGCAGGCCTCGAGCTCGTCGCGACGACTAGCAACACGGTCAT
>JBCBXS010000460.1:0-2050 GCA_039816475.1 Pseudomonadota bacterium
CTCAACGATAACTATGACAGCTTCACGTACAATCTCGTGCATTTCCTCGGCGAGCTTGGCGCCGAATGCGATGTCGTGCGCAACGACCAGATTTCAGCCGATGACGCGATCGCCCGCGCGCCGGACGCGATTGTGCTCTCGCCAGGGCCCTGCACGCCGAACGAAGCGGGCATCTGCCTTGACGTTGTCGGCAAAGCGCGCGGGAAACTCCCGATCCTCGGTGTCTGCCTCGGCCATCAGGCGATCGCGCAGGCCTACGGAGCAACGATCGAGCGCGCGCCTTCGCCGATGCACGGCAAGCTCTCGCGCGTGACGGGCGACAACCGCAGCGTCTTCAAGGACCTGCCGCGTACATTCGAAGTGACGCGCTATCACTCACTGACGATCGCGCCAGAAACGCTGCCGGACACGCTCACAGTGACGGCGCACACGGCTGACGGCGTCATTATGGGTGTGATGCACGAGGCCGATAACGTCCACGGCGTGCAATTCCACCCCGAAAGCATCAAGACCGAATACGGCCACCAGATGCTCGCCAACTTCATGACGCTGGCCGGCCTCTCCCCCACCCGCCGCAACGCCCCCGCGGCTGCCTAGCGGTTGCGGCTTAAACCTTGCCCATCCCGCTAGCTGCGGGGGTGGCTACGCTGTGCTAGGCGTGGGCGCGTGTCAGTTTGAGGTTTGCGGTGGGCGATGAGTGAGAGTGAGACGGACCCGGGGGCGCTGAAGCCGTTTATTGGGCGGGCGTTGGATTCGGCGTTGACGGGGGCTGAGGCCGAAGCCGCGTTTGACGTCATCATGTCCGGCAAGGCGACGCCGTCGCAAATCGGTGGCTTCCTGATGATCCTGCGGCTCCGCGGGGAGTCGATTGAGGAAATCACGGGGGCTGCCAAAGTCATGCGGGCGAAGGCGACGCCTGTCCGCGCACCGGCGGGCGCGATCGACGTCGTCGGCACCGGCGGCGACGGCAAGGGCACGCTCAATATCTCGACCGCCGCGGCCCTCGTGGTCGCGAGCCTCGGCGTCCCGATTGCCAAGCACGGCAACAAAGCGCTGTCGTCGAAGTCCGGCGCGTCCGATGCGCTCGCGAACCTCGGCGTGAACATCAACGTCGGCCCCGACCTCATCGAGCGATCGATCGAAGGCGCCGGCATCGGCTACATGAACGCACCGAACCACCACGCCGCGATGCGCTACGTCGCCCCGGCGCGCGTTGAGCTTGGCACGCGCACCGTCTTCAACATTCTCGGGCCGCTGACGAACCCAGCGAAGGTCAAGCGGCAGCTGACCGGCGCCTTCACGCCGGCGCTGCTCAGGCCGATGGCGGAGACGCTGCGGGCGCTTGGATCGGAGCGGGCCTGGCTCGTCCACGGCATGGACGGCACGGACGAGATTTCCGTTGCCGGGCCGACACACGTCGCAATGCTCGAAGATGGCGCGGTGACGGAGACCGTCATCAAGCCGCCAGACGCGGGCCTCCCCGAGCACCCGTTCGGCCAGCTTCTCGGCGGCGCACCGGAAGAAAACACTGCGAAAATGCGGGCGCTTCTTTCCGGCGATCAATCGGCCGGCCTGTTGGCCTTCCGCCATGCGGTGCAGTTCAACGCAGGCGCGGCGCTCTTGATCGCAAACGCTGCCGAAACGCTTGAGGATGGCGCACGCAAGGCCGGTGCAGCGCTCGACGACGGCCGGACGGCTGCCACACTTGGCAGGTTGGTTGAGATTACGAACGCCTGACGCCCACTGGCGTTGGCAAGCTGCCCCGTGCAAGCCCACATCGGGGTACAGCGCGCGACACAACCCCTGGAGGGCCAAATGTGCGGCCTCGTCTGTCTCTGGAAAATCAACGACCTTGCGCTCGCCCAGCGCATGACCGACCGTATTCAGCACCGCGGTGGCGATGCCCTGCACGTGCGGCGGCTGGACGGCCTGCCCGCGATCATGGGCCATGCCCGCCTCTCGATCATCGGCAGCGAGCGCGCGGACCAGCCGATCGCTCATCCGGGCGCGGCGATTGTCGCGAACGGCGAGATCCTCAACCACCACGCAT
>JBCBXS010000461.1:0-2048 GCA_039816475.1 Pseudomonadota bacterium
CGGCTGCACGCGGATGGTCCAGGGGGGATACAACGTCGCCCTCCAGCCGGGCGATTCCGTCGAGCGGCACTTCATGGACACGATCGAGGGCGGCAAGTGGCTGCCCGATCAGGACCTCGCCTGGACCCTCGTCGAGACGGCCGTCGAGCGCGTCCGCGAACTCGAAAACGAGATCGGCTGCTTCTTCGATCGCAACACCGATGGCACGCTGCACGGCAAAGCCTTCGCGGGGCAAACGTTCGACCGCACGGTCCACAAGGGCGACCTCACCGGCATCGAGATTATCAACCGGCTGATGGAGCAGGTCTGGGCGCGCGATGTCGGCCGGCTCGAAGAGCACCGCGCGATTGCCCTCATTCCGTCCGATGATGGCGCGGAGATCGCAGGTGTCCTCTTCATTGATATCCGCACCGGCGCGTTCCGCTTCGTCTCAGCGAAGGCCGTGTTGCTCGCGACCGGCGGCGGCCCGACCATGTACCGGTTCCACACGCCGTCAGGCGACAAAGCGATGGACGGCCTCTCGATGGCCTTCGATCTCGGCCTCGCATTGCGCGACATGGAGATGGTGCAGTTCCACCCGACCGGCATGCTCGCCGGGCCGCACACGCGGATGACCGGAACGGTGTTGGAGGAGGGCCTTCGCGGCGCCGGCGGTTGGCTCATCAACGGTGACGGCGACCGCTTTATGGAGCGCTACGACGCAAAAGCCGAGCGTGCGACGCGCGACATCGTCAGCCGCGCAATCACGTCTGAAATGCTCGCAGGCCGGACGTCGCCCAACGGCGGTGTTTACATCCAGATGAGTCACCTCGGCGCGGATAACGTCCGCAAGCAGTTCAAGGGCATGGTCGACCGCTGCGCCGACAGTGGCTTCGACCTTGCCGAAGGGCAGGTCGAAGTCGTCCCGACCGCGCACTACCACATGGGCGGGGTGGTCTGCGGTACGGATACATCGACGGCTGTTCCCGGCCTGTTTGTTGCCGGCGAGGATGCCGGCGGAGTGCACGGGGCCAACCGGCTCGGCGGAAACGGGGTCGCGAACTCGACCGTTTTCGGCGGCATCGCTGGTGACACGATGGCAGCCTTTGTGACGCTGAACCCCCATCGGCGCCGCCCGGACCACGCGGCCATCGAACAGGCGATCGATCGCGCGCATACACCGTTCGCAGCACCGCGCGGCGATATCAACGCGATCCGCACGCGCCTTCTCGATCTGATGTGGGACGATGTCGGCATTCTCCGCGAAGAAGCCGGGCTGAAACGTGCGGCGGGCGAACTGACCGCGCTCGACGACGAACTCGACCGCACTGGCGTCGCGGACACCGACCTGGCGTTCAATCTGACGTGGCACGACTGGCTCAACCTGAAGAGCCAGCTTGCGATGTCGAAGGTAATCGCTGCCGCCGCCCTGCAGCGGGAGAACAGCCGCGGTGCGCACTACCGCCGCGACTACCCCGACACCGGCGCGCTTGAGACCTCGACCTTCACACAAGCGTTGCAGGGTGACGGCGATGGCATTCGCGTGACGAGCGAGCCCGTGAAGTTCACACGCGTTCAGCCCGGTGAGACGCTGATCGATGAGACGCTCGAAGCTGCGGACTAGGGTGCGGCCGGCCGCGTCGCGGCGTCGACGTTACATCCGCTGCACCGCCACGTGGGCACTCGGATGGCGCCACCCCGCAGCACGCGCAAGTCGGAGCTGAACGTTCAGGTCCCGACTGGCCCGGCTGCCGCAACGGCACCTGCCCCCACCTGACGCGCGTCCAAAGCCGCTCGTGCACGGCGTACAGCACGAAGCCCGACGCCGCGCCGCTCGCGGCAATCGTCAGCGACTGGGCAAGATCAGAGATCTGCGAATACGTCAGGGCAGTCATGACCGCGAGCCCGAGCGCCTGCCAGGTCACCGATTTCGCAAATGTCCGCTGTGGGCTGTCCATCGGATCTCGCGAGCCTAACTCACTGTTCCCGTGAGCTTTTTCGAGGTGAGCAGCGCCAGCTTGGACTTGAGCTGTACGAAGCAGCCGGTCGCTGAAATGCCCCTGACGCAT
>JBCBXS010000462.1:0-2042 GCA_039816475.1 Pseudomonadota bacterium
CCTCTACCGCTCAGAGAACCAGCCGGAGCAGTCGTACTCAGAGCGGCAGCTCTACGAGCAGGCGCTGGATCGCATGGCCCGCGAGCTGGCAGCCGTCGAGAAGCTCGACGAGCGCGGTGCGGTTGAGCGGATCACGGAGATCCTCGCCAAGAGCGCGAAGGGCCGGAGCATGCAGGCGGCAGAGGCCGAAGCTGCTGAAGACGGTGCCGCCGAAGCCGCTTGAGTGGCGGCCCCCAGGGCGGACATGCGCGCGCTATAGATCGAGAACGCCCGGGCCGGCAACGTCCGGGCGTTGTCTTTTGCGCGGGTGAGAACGTCGGCTGATATCCGGCTTTGGCACGAACGGAATGGCGACGCCGTCGCGTTGAGCCGGTCCGCTCACCTGCGGCGGCGATCCTGCTCCGAGGGCTGCGATGTTCGCGTTGGAGCGCGTCGGCGCATCGAGAAACTCGATCTGAGCTGCATGCTCCAGACGAATAAGCGGCCCACCGCTTTCGGTGATGTAGCCGCGAACGCGGACCCGCACTCCGCTCAGCGCGCGTAGGTTTTTCAATCGATGTGCGAGCGCTGCCTGGTTGCGTTTGTCGATCCGGACAGTGAAGTCGCGCCGCCAGCGTCGCCCGAAGTTCAGGTAGACGCGACCGCGCACGCGGGCGGCTCTCGCGATCCGTCCCTCCACGATCTGAAATGTGCCCGACTGCCGGAGCAGCGCGCGTGGGCGCGCGGCCGATCTCACGCGGTAACTTGCGAGCGCCCAAAGCCCGGCACCGGTCCCGCGCGCCTCCGCTTCCGCGGCGAGCAACCGGGAGGCGCACGCCGATCGCGCGCGAACAGGATCGAACCGCGCCAGCCCGCGCGCGAGCATGATCCGCTGCACCCAGTCTGCCGCCGCCGCAGTTTTTGTCTTCGAAGTGGGCTGGCCGTCGCCCGTAGCTTTGCTCCCGGCCGTCCGGGCGAGCCACACATAGGCCGGTCGCCGCCCGTAGCGGTCGGGCCGCCGCGAGAGATAGGCGATCCGGATGTTGCGCCCGAGGAAGAGTTTTGCGACGCGCGCGACCGTCGCGTCCTCCATCGGCCACGTGCCGGGGTCGGCGCCGGGGACATCGAACGCGCGCGGCGCGACGAGCTGCGCGAGCGTGATCCGGCTCGCGTCGTCCAGTTGAAACTCGGTCGCCGAGATGACCTTCGCGACAACCGCGCGCTGCGTTCGCGTCCAGCGGCAGGGTTTGGGTTTGCGCGGCTTGCGCGCCTTCGCCCGTTTCGACTGCGCTGGCGACGCGGCCTTCGTCGTCTCGTCAGCGTGCGCAGGTACAGGCACTGCCGCCAGCGTCAAGGCCAGCGCGATGGCTGTCGCGCACCCCGCAATGCCCACGCTCGTTTTCCGATACGCCCACTCCGTCCTCATGCCGGAAGACTATCTTCTCACCACGCCACTGCCATTGGTCCTTCCGCCGAACGCGACAGCCCTGACGCGCGGTGATAACCTGCAGTTGGCTGGCCCCGTAGCTCAGCAGGATAGAGCATCAGATTCCTAATCTGAGGGTCGCGTGTTCGAACCACGCCGGGGTCACCAGTTTTACTTGGCACAATGCCGCGGCGATCGAGATCGCACCTCACTCGAGCGATGTGCCGCTCCTCGCGCGGCGGATGTAGTCGCCGCCGCCAACCGCGCCGGTGAGTTCGGCCTTCAGGACGACAGCTTGACCACGGACGATCGTGATGACGGGCCAGCCACGTCCGATCATCGAGACGCGCACGGCTCAGCGCCCTCCGCGTGCTTCCCGATGGAATGTTTCCGATGCCAAGGAAGCCGCCATGTTTGCGGCCGGCGTGGCGCTGCAGCATTACGTTCGAAAGCGGAAAGACAGCGTTTGACTGCGATGGGCCATGAGGATACGTAGCCCGACGGCCGACCGCCGCTGATCCAGTCTCACGCCAACACCCAAGGAACTTATCCTCGCACAGCACTTCGGGCTGACAATCATTCTCCAATGATCAGTTGGACAGTGAGCATGCAGCTTGAGCTAAAGGATCGGATGGCG
>JBCBXS010000463.1:0-2041 GCA_039816475.1 Pseudomonadota bacterium
ACACTGAGGTCGACGTTCGCGCGGGCTCCTGATCCCGCATTGCAACGAACAGCGCGAGCCGACGCTAGATGTCCGATACCTACCTAATCGCAGGCCTGCTCGTCGGCTTTGTGCTGCTTGTCATCGGCGGCGAGACGCTTGTCCGGGGCGCCGTCGCAGCGGCTGAGAAGATCGGGATCTCCCCGCTGGTCATCGGTCTGACCCTCGTCGGCTTCGGCACTTCGATGCCGGAGATGGTCGTCGGCGTCCAAGCCGTGTTCGCGGACTCGCCGGGCCTCGCGATGGGCGGGATCGTCGGCTCAAACATCTCGAACATTCTGCTCATCATCGGCTTCTCGGCGCTGCTTTTGCCGATGCCGGTCGCACGCGAAACCGTTGTCCGTGATGGCACAGCCGTCATGCTGGCCACCCTGCTCTTCATTGGCATTGCGACAGCGATGCCGTTCAACCGCATCGTCGGGCTGCTGTTTCTTGTAGCTCTGATCTTGTATCTCGTTTTCGTCTGGTTCCAGGACCGTCACAAGGTCCACGCCCAGCGCATCAAGAACGATGGCGAAGACATACGCGCGCCACTCAGTGCGATCCTGCTGTCCGTGGGACTCGCGATCATCGGAATGGTCATCGTCGTGACCGGCGGCGCGCTGCTCGTCGACAGCGCCATCGGCATTGCTCGCCGATTGGACGTCAAGGAAGAAGTCATCGGGCTTACGATTGTCGCGATCGGCACGTCGCTACCGGAACTCGTGACCGCGGTGATCGCTGCCATCAAACGTCAGTCGGACGTCGCCGTCGGCAGTGTGATCGGCTCGAACATGTTCAACCTGCTTTCGATCGGCGGCGTGACTGCAGTTCTTTCGCCGGAGCCGTTCAAGGTCGCAGATCACATCCTGCACTACGACAATGTCATCATGCTCGTCGCGACGGTTCTGTTGCTCGCGTTTGCCTGGTCTGCCCGGCATGTCTCACGGGCGGAAGGGTTCGTGCTCTTCATCTGCTATTTGGGCTACATCGGCAGCCTGGTACTATTCGAGTTGAACAAGGCCGGCGCGATCGGCGCTTAAGCCTTCGACGTGTCAACGCGAAGCGTGCAACGCGCTGGGCTTATTCTGCCGGCTCAGAGACCGGCGGTCGTTTGATCGCGCCGACGCGCTCGGCTTCTTCCAGCGCATTGGCAAGCTCTTCGCGCGCCCGTTCGGCCTGACGCTGTCGGTTCCAGAGCCCGGCATACACGCCATCCCGCGCGAGCAATTCGGCGTGTGTGCCGCTCTCGACCAGTTCGCCCGCTTCCATCACGAGGATCTTGTCGGCGTGGACGATCGTCGACAGCCGATGGGCGATCACGAGCGTCGTGCGATCCTTAGCAACATCGTCGAGCGCGTCCTGGATCTCACGTTCTGTATGGCTGTCGAGCGCACTCGTCGCCTCGTCGAGGATCAGGATTGGCGGGGCCTTCAGGATCGTCCGCGCGATGGCGACGCGCTGTTTCTCCCCGCCCGAGAGTTTGAGGCCGCGCTCGCCGACCATCGTGTCGTAGCCCTGAGGCAGTTGGCGGATGAACGTGTCGATCTGCGCGAGCTTGGCAGCGGCTTCCACATCCGCGTCGCTTGCGTCCGGCCGCCCGTAGCGGATGTTGTAGCGGATGGTGTCGTTGAACAGCACCGTGTCCTGGGGCACGACCCCGATCGCAGCCCTCACGCTGTCCTGCGTGACGTCGCGAATGTCCTGTCCGTCGATCGTCACTGAACCGGCTTCAATGTCGTAGAAGCGGAACAGGATACGGCTGATCGTGGATTTACCAGCCCCGGACGGGCCGACGATGGCGACCATGGCGCCGGCCGGGACATCGAATGAGAGCCGCTTAAGGATCCGCCGCTCAGGGTCGTAGGCAAACGCGACGTCGTTGAAAGCGATCGCGCCGCGCCTCACGTCGAGCGGCGTCGCGCCCGGCTTGTCCTCGATCTCCGGCGCGCTGTCGAGCAGTGCAAACATCGTCTCAAGATCAACGAGCCCCTGCCGGATCTCTCGATAGACCATGCCCATG
>JBCBXS010000464.1:0-2041 GCA_039816475.1 Pseudomonadota bacterium
GGGCCTCCCAAAAAAAGAAAGGGCCCCGCGTGGGGGCCCTTCCCTCAGGTCCAGTGCTTCGTGAGAAGCTTAGAACTTCACGATCATGCCTGACGAGATAACGTCTGCATCGTCTGAGCAGTTCGGGTTACCGGCTGCTGAGGCACCAGTCCGCGGGTCAGCACACTCGTAACGGTCCCACTTCAGGTAGACCTGAGCAGCAGCCGCGTCGATGTCCTGCACGATACCGAAGCCGAAGTTGTCGGAGTCGAGATCGTTGTTGCTATCGAGTTCATCTTCGAAGTCGCGATGCTGGTACTTCGCGTACAGCGATGTCGCCCCAAGTGCGTTCCATTTCCGCTCGATACCAAGAACGACGGTGAAACCGCTGTCCCGCGTATCGCTGTCCACCGTACCATCGTCCTGCGTGACCTCTGAGGTCGCAAAACCGTAAGCGAAGTTTGCGAAAAGTCCGGTCGGCACGTGCATGAACGCCACCGCTGTGACGAATTCGGCAAACTCATTCTCGTCGTCGGTAGGCTGATTAAAGTTACCGCCGAGATCGAGGTCACTTTCCTCGCCCTGCTCGTAGCCGATGGCCCAAGCAAAGCGAACACCGTTGAACTCGTTTGCGTAGCGGAGAGCGACGCTCCAACGATCTTCGGTTTCGTCCGTAAACAGCTTGTCATGCTGGTAGGCAGCCAGGAAAGTGAACCCGCCAAACGTCGGCGAGATGTACTTGATGCCAGGCTCTGCATCGCGACCGTCGAAGTTAGTCGGAAGCAGGTAACCAGTACCACCGGTTCCCGTGCCGTTGGTCAGCGTGACTCCCGACCGACCCGTGGCAAAGCCGCCGGTCTCAGTTGCGGACATCTGACCGATAACCGTTCCGATCGACGTGGCGTGGATACCGTCAGATGCGGCGTCGATGCGACCCATCTGAACAGCACCGAGACGCGCAGAGCGGACAAAGACAAACTGGTCGTCCGTCGTTGCTGCCATGCCGCTGTCGGTGTTGACATCGAAGTCCATCTTATAACCGATGGTGATGTCCGAGCTCAGCTTTGCGTCGCCCGAGAACGTCAGTGCGTTGGTGTACTCACCTTCGTCCTGGTCGATTGAAATCTGACCTTCGCGATAGGCGTCGAAGTTATCAGCGTTGTGATAGACAAAGTTCACGCCGACCTGACCAGAAATGGTCAGAGACATGATGCGGTTGCCCTTGCGAGCCGCCGTTGCTTCGAGTTCGGCAATCCGCTCTTCCAGGTCCGAGCAGCAGCTTCCGCCGATGTCAGCAGCGAATGCTGACGTCGACATCATGCCTGCTGCAGCGGCCAGGGCGAGACGGCCTGCCGTCTTCTTCATTCCCCCGATCATATGTGTCTCTCCACATAAAAAGTTGCAGTTTTTGCAGGAGCATCACGCGCTGCCCGGCGACAGCCCGTGTCCAGACACAACCGCACGCACGCGCGTGTGCGCTCGCGGCTATGACTGGACGCGATGAACCAAGTACGCAGACTGAAACGCGGAGACAGATAGTGCGGCGGCGATGCTTCGCCGGGCTTTGCTCCTTGCGCTCCGCAACCAGTGGGGACCGGTCGAGGAGAAATGAGCGGGTTAACTGACCCAGCCGCACGACTCGTTACGTGAGGTGATGGTTAGGCGGAGACTCAGGTGCGGGCAAACGCGGCAATCCTCTTGTCCCCTCCTTCAACGTCTTTTGTGGCCCGGTTGCCACGGAATACAGATCGGCCACAGGTGTTTGCGAGCCAAATCCCCCAACCCAACAGAACCCTGAGCGTTTTCGGGCACGGTGACAGCCGTCCGGAGGGTCGTTTGAGGGGGAAGTCCGCCGGCGCGATTCGGTTTTTTGTTTGGTCCAACCGGCGCAAGCTTGGTTGGTACTGAGAGTCCGGCCCGCTCCCGCCTCGCGCGCGGGTGCGCTCGGCTCTTGCTCTGGAAGCACGGGGCTTGTCGCCACTAGCGCGCGTTCGCATTTGACGGAATCGCGAGGGATTCACGAACTGTCGTGAATATGATTCACCATGTGTGCTGGGAGGAG
>JBCBXS010000465.1:0-2023 GCA_039816475.1 Pseudomonadota bacterium
GGTCGCCATGTTGCGCACCGCAGGGCCACCGACGCCGCGCGCGGCCGGTGCCAGAAAATCGAGATCGCTACTCGCCAGGATGTCTGCCATCCGCACTGCGGCGCCGATGGTGACGCGATTGCTTTCGGCGCGGATTGCTTTCAGCGACGGATCGCGCGTGCGCACGATGCGACTGAAACTCTGGTCACCGTAATTGACCGCGCGCATCACGATCGTGCCGCCGCCGAGGAAGCGGCTCTCCGGCCCGAGGTTCGCGGCGGCTTCGCCAATCGTGTCGTAGGTGTCGACGGTAAGCATTGCGCTCAGACCTCCTGGCCGAAATGCGCGGCGATCGCCTTAAACCCGGCGACGTAGATGCCGTTGCCGACAAGATCGACCATCGCATCGCGCTCGCCGGCGCGCGTGTCGAAACGGCTCTGCCATTCCCAATAGGTCCGGTCGCCGTCGGTGATCGGCAGCAGGCGCACGTGCGACACGTAGTTGAGCAGCGGCACCGGCGTTTCGAACAGGCAGTAGGAGTAAGCCTGCTCCAGATCGGAGAGCGCCAGCAGTTGCTCGCGAAGCTCTGAGCCATCCTCAAGCTTGAAGCGGCGAACGCAGCCCACGTGATCCGAAGTCCGTCCCCGCTCGATCTCGCTTGTCGCAATCGCCGGATGCCATTGGTCGTGGCCGTTGAAGTCGCGCAGCACCGCCCAGACCTCATCGGTCGGGACGTCGAGCACGATACTCTTGCGGACGTGGACCATGACGCGATCTCGACTCAGCCGCCGAAGTGGCGCTTCAGCGCATCGAAGCCGCCCTGGAAGACGTTGCGACCGATGCCGTCGACAAGATCGGGCTCGTTCTCGGGCTCGCACTCGAACTCAGCGGACCATTCGATGAATGTGCGGTCGCCTTCGGTGACCGGCGTTAAGCGGAGCGTAGCGATGTACTCGGTCAGCGGCATTGGGCTCTCAAGGATCGCGTATGTGCAGTACATGTCGTAGTCGGAGAGGCCGAGGAGTTGCTCGCGAAGATTGTCGCCGTTCTGAAGGTTGAAGTTGCGCACACAGCCGACCTTGTCCGGTGGCAGGGCCTCCTCGATGCGGCTGTCTCGAATGCGCGGATGCCACTTCGGCAGACCATTGAAATCGCGGACACGCTCCCAGACCTTCTTGGCCGGCGCGTCGATGACGGAGGAGACGTAGACCCGGGCCATCAGGCTTGATCCTTGTCGTTGGCACGGCGGCCGTTTGCACGCTTGGCCTTCGCCGGCGGCAGCGCCGCCTTCTCATCGGCCGCCTTCTCCTTGCTCGCGCGGCGTTGCTCGGTCTCGATCCGCTGCAGGTCGGAGGCTTCGCGGAGGAGCCCCGATTGCTTGGCGAGGTTCGATCCATCGATGCCGATGTCGGAAAGCAGGCTGTCGACCATCGGTGCCTGTACGCGATAGCGCAGCGCCGAATTGATCACCTCGTCGGTCGGGCTGCCAGACGGGCCGCGTCCATTGACCGTCGGGCCCCCTTCGGCGCCGTTCGACCAGCCGAGGCCTTCGGTCCCGGCACCGCCCAACTGCATGATGCGGATATCGTTGATCTTCTCGAGCGGCTTGACCGACGCCGAGACGATGCCCTCGACGTGCTCCAGCATCTTGCGGCGGAACAGCGAGTGGCGCGCGCCATCGGTGAGGATGTTTTCTGCCTCGTTGATAAGCTTCTGCGCTTCCGCTTCGACGGCGGAGCGAATGCGATCGGCTTCGGCTGCGATCCGCTTCTCTTCGGCCTGCTTTTCGGCGATGACGACATCGACAGACCTGCGTCGCGTCGCTTCCTCGGTCTGCTGGGCCGTCTTAACCTTTTCGGCGGCTTCGGCGACGCGGGCGCGCGCAATATCGGCTTCGACAGCTGCCGCGCTCTCGTCGAGCGACTTCTTGTAGAGCTCGATCGCCTTGTCCATCTGGGCGGCCTCGACCGTCCGCTCGCGCGCGATCTCGAGTTTGCGTCGCTCCGTCTGATGGCCGATGCGCTCATCGTCGAGCCCACGTTCA
>JBCBXS010000466.1:0-2020 GCA_039816475.1 Pseudomonadota bacterium
ACGCCGATCTGGACTTCGTTCGTGGTGTCGTCGAGCAAGCGGAACAGTTCGTGGACGGTCTTGCGCGGGATGATCACGCCCGGCATTTCGGCGGCACCGTCAGGCGCCGGCAACTCGACCTGCGCCAGACGATGGCCGTCCGTTGCGACGGCACGGATCATCAGGGCGCCATCGACCTCGACCGTGTGCAGGTAAATGCCGTTCAGGTAATACCGCGTCTCTTCCGTCGAGATCGCAAACCGCGTCTTCTCAATGAGCCGCTTCAGTTCATGCGCCGCGAGCGAGAACTCGTGCGTCATCGCTCCCGCAGCCAGGTCCGGGAAGTCGTCAGCGGGCAACGCCTGCAGCGCGAATTTCGAATGACCTGACGTCACCGACACGCGTTCTTTCTCGGGGTCACGACTGAGCGAGACCTGAGCGCCGTCGGGCAACTTACGGGCGATGTCGTGAATGAGATGCGCCGGCACCGTCACAGCACCGGCCTGGGCGACGTCGGCTCCGACGTGCTCGACGACCTCGCGCTCGAGGTCCGTCGCCTTGAAACCCAGGCCTTGTTCGTTCGCCATCAACAGGACGTTCGAGAGGATCGGGATGGTCGTCCGCCGCTCGACGACGCTGGTGACGTGGCCCAGCGCCTTCAACAGTTCGCTCCGCTCAATGACTAACTGCATCAAAGGCCCCAAATTGCGTGAACGCGCCGTACCGCCGGCAGCCAGCAATGCCGCCATCGTGGTCGAATCGTTTTGCCAGCAACTTGGACGAGAACGTCCGGCCTTTGCAAGCGAATGCGCTGAAGTTCCGGGGGTTTTCAGGTGGCCGCGAAGGCGCGGGCCGAGCTGCCACCGACGGGCGGAGCAGCGGGAACGGACCAAGTTTCCCCGCACTGGTCCGTTCCCTTGGACGCACCCTCTTGCGTCGCAGAACGCGGGGGCCCCCGCGTCCTTACGAACCGCTCTCCTGCCAACATGTCTGGACGCGCAGGCGAGCGGCTCGGTCTCGTTAAAGAGCAGCCCTGCCGTCAGTGGCCGAGCAGCTTCTTCAAGTCCTCGATCTCGTCGCGTAGACGCGGATGCTTCTGGATTTCGCCGTCAATTTTCCGAATTGCGTGCAATACGGTCGTGTGATCGCGGTTGCCGAAGCGACGGCCGATCTCCGGCAGCGATCGCGCGGTGAGCTGCTTCGACAGATACATGCCGATCTGGCGCGGCCAGACGACCGAGCGATGACGACGCTGCGAGAGGATATCGCTGCGCGACACCCCAAAGTGGCGCGAGACGACCTTCAGGATGTCCTCGATGCGCGTGCGCTTCGGCTCCAGACCGAGGATCATGTCGCGGATGATCGTCTCAGTGATCTCCGACGTGATCGGCACGCGCATGCAGCTCCAGTGTGCATGCAGTCGGGTCGCCGCACCGTCGAGCTCACGACCGGACTCCGTCAGCCGCTCTGCAAGCAGGTCAACAACGTCAGGTGCGATCTCAAAGGACGGATCAAGCAGGCGCTTTTCTTCAACACGGCGATAAAGGATGCCGCGGCGAAGCTCGAAATCTGGCGTGCCGAGTTCGACCACCAGCCCACCGGTCAGACGCGAGCGCATCCGATCGTTCAGCCGATCGATCGCGTTCGGCGCCTTCGATGAGGCGACCACCAGCTGACGATTGCCGTCGAGCAACGCGTTCACGATGTGCTCGAACTCTTGCTCGGTGGCAGGCCCCGAGAGAAACTCCAGATCGTCGATCAGCAGGATATCGACGGAACGGAAGCGCTCCTTGAACGCCATCGCGTCCTTCGACTGCAGCGCCTCGACGAATTCGTAACGGAACCGCTCGGCAGTCAGGTAGAGCATCTGCGCCTGCGGGAACCGCTTACGAACTTCCCAGGCGATCGCGTGCAGGAGATGCGTTTTCCCGTTGCCGACGGAGGCATGGAAGAACAGCGGGTTGTAGGCGCGCGCCTCCGACATCAGATTTTCGCCGACCTGGATCGCTGCGGCGTGCGCCATCCGGTTCGCAGGACCCAC
>JBCBXS010000467.1:0-2018 GCA_039816475.1 Pseudomonadota bacterium
GTCCAAGGCTACTTCGGCGGTCTCACCGATCTCCTGATGCAGCGGTTCCTCGAGATCTGGTCTTCGATGCCTTATCTCTACGTGCTGATCATCGTCTCATCGTTCCTGACGCCCGGCTTCTGGACGTTGCTTGGCATTCTGATGCTGTTCTCTTGGGTGTCGCTCGTCGGCGTTGTGCGGGCCGAGTTCCTGCGCGGCCGCAACTTCGAGTACATCACCGCCGCCCGCGCGCTTGGCGTCTCGAACACCACGATCATGTACAAGCACCTGCTACCCAACGCGATGGTCGCGACGTTGACGTTCCTGCCGTTCCTGCTTTCGGGCGCCATCACATCGCTGACCGCGCTGGACTTCCTCGGCCTCGGAATGCCGGCCGGCTCGCCCTCGCTTGGCGAACTGCTGCAGCAGGGCAAGGCGAACCTTCAAGCGCCTTGGCTCGCGCTGTCGGCGTTCTTCACGGTCGCGATCCTGCTGAGCCTCTTGATCTTCATTGGCGAAGCGGTCCGCGACGCGCTCGATCCGCGCAAGACCTTCAGTTGAGCGGGACCCCGATGCAAGATCACGCTCCACCTTCAGACACAGCCCGCGCGCGCGACGCCAACGGCACGCTTGTCCGCGTGCGCGATCTCTCGGTGGATTTCACGACACAGGGGCGCACGACACATGCCGTCCGCCGCGTGTCGTTCTCGATCGGCAAAGGCGAGACGGTTGCTCTCGTCGGCGAGTCCGGCTCCGGCAAGACCGTCTCTGCGCTGTCAATCCTGAAGCTACTGCCCTACCCCACCGCGTCACACCCAACGGGCGAGATTTACTTCGAGGGGCGCAACCTCCTGCAGGCGGCCGAACCCGAGCTCCAGGCGATCCGCGGCGATCGGATTTCCATCATCTTCCAGGAGCCGATGACGTCGCTCAATCCGCTCCACACGATTGAGAAGCAGGTCGGCGAGGTGCTTCGCGTCCACCGCGGGATGGACGCCGACGCGGTCCGCGCGCGCACCCTCGAATTGCTCGACAAGGTCGGCATCCGTGATCCGGAAAAGCGTCTGTCGTCCTATCCCCACCAGCTTTCAGGCGGCCAACGCCAGCGCGTGATGATCGCAATGGCGCTCGCCAACGAGCCCGAGTTGCTGATCGCCGACGAGCCGACCACCGCCCTCGACGTCACGATCCAAGCGCAGATCCTCGAGCTGTTGAAATCGCTCCAGCGAGAGACCGGCCTCGCGATGCTGCTCATCACGCACGACCTCGGCATCGTCCGGAAGATGGCCGAACGCGTCTACGTCATGCAGAACGGCGACGTCGTCGAGAAAGGCCCGACGGCCAAAATCTTCGATACGCCCGAGCATCCCTATACGCGGCACTTGCTGGCAGCAGAACCAAAGGGCCGCGCCGGGCCGCGGGACGACACGCAGCCGCAGATCCTTGCGACCGACGATCTCAAGGTCTGGTTTCCGATAAAGCGTGGAATGCTGCGCCGAACGGTCGATCACGTGAAGGCAGTCGACGGCGTTTCGCTGCAACTGCACGAAGGCCAGACGTTGGGCGTCGTTGGCGAGTCCGGCTCCGGCAAGACGACGCTTGGTCTCGCGATCCTACGGCTGATCTCATCGCGCGGGCCGATCGCCTATCTCGGCCGAAACATCCAAGGTCTCGGCGCCAGGGAGATGCGGCCGCTTCGCCGCGAAATGCAGATCGTCTTCCAGGACCCTTACGGTGCGCTCAGCCCTCGCCTGTCTGTCGGACAGATCATCGAGGAAGGCCTCGTGATCCAGAACCCGGACCTCGACTACGAGGAACGGCGCACACGGGTTGGCGAGGCGCTCGAAGACGTCGGCCTAGAAGCGGATATGCAGGACCGCTATCCGCACGAGTTCTCCGGCGGTCAGCGCCAGCGCATCGCGATCGCCCGCGCGATTGTGCTGCAGCCGAAGTTCATCATGCTCGATGAGCCGACCAGTGCGCTCGACATGAGCGTGCAGGCTCAGATCGTCGAGCTGTTACGAGACCTGCAGCAGAGG
>JBCBXS010000468.1:0-2017 GCA_039816475.1 Pseudomonadota bacterium
CATCGCTGAGGTAGCCCACCTGCGCACCGGCCGGCACCGGGTTGTGCGGATCGTCGAAAAGGTCCGCCATCATGTCCTAGGCCTTTCTGGCGAAATCATCCGGGTGGACAGTAGCTGGCTCCTGGGCGCTGCGCGTTCGGTCAACACGATACGGTGGCGAACTTATATGACGTTGGCGGAGCGGAGCCGCGCAATCTCGTCTGCGCCAAGCCCTAACTCGCCGAGGATGTCTTCGTTCGCAGCTCCGCGCGCGCCAATACCGGCGACCATCTTCGACGGCGTGCGGCTAAGCGCGACCGGCTGCGCCATGACCCGGGTTGCACCGAACGGCTCTGTTTCGATGTCGGCTGCAACGCCCAAGTGTTCGACCTGCGCATCAGCCAACATTTCATCGACCTGATAGATCGGGCCGGTCGGAACGCCGGCTGCGAGAAGCGCCTCGACCCAATGCGCGCTCGGCTTGGCTGCGATTTCATCTGCGATCATGCCGTTCAGACGATCACGGTTGCGGCGACGGGCCTCCGCATCGACGAAGTCCGGGTGGTCGGCCCACTCGGACTTGCCGAGCGCATCGCAGAAACGGCGCCAAATGACGTCGCCGGAAACCGCGAGGTTGATCGCGCCATCGGACGTTCGAAACACATTCGTCGGAACGCTGGTCGGATGTTCGTTGCCCTTCTGGCCCGGCACCTCGCCTTCCATCAGCCAACGCGCAGCCTGGAAATCCAGCATGAACGCCTGCGCCTGAAGCAGCGAGCTTTGCACCCATTGTCCCTCTCCGGACTGCTCGCGTTCGACGATTGCGGTCATGATGCCGAGCGCGCAAAAGAGGCCCGCGGTCAGATCAGCAATCGGGATGCCGACACGCATCGGGCCTTCGCCCGGTGCGCCAGTGATCGACATGAGACCGCCCATGCCCTGTGCGATCTGGTCGAAGCCCGGACGCCCCGCATATGGCCCGGTCTGACCGAAGCCTGAGATGCTTCCCAAGATAATCCGCGGGTTGCGTGCACGCAGGGCTTCATAGTCGATCCCGAGCCGCGACTTCACATCCGGGCGAAAATTCTCGACGACAACGTCCGCGGTTTCGACGAGCTTCATGAACAGCTCAAGCCCTTCAGCGCTCTTCAGGTTCAGCGTGAGCGAACGCTTGTTGCGATGCAGGTTCTGGAAGTCCGCGGTCGCGCGACCAGCCCCAAGTGCACCGTCAGCCTCTAGCGCTTCGGGCTGTTCGATTTTGATGCAGTCAGCGCCCCAGTCCGCGAGTTGGCGCACGCAAGTCGGCCCGGACCTCACGCGGGTGAGGTCCAACACGCGGATATGGGAGAGCGCAGCTGAAGCCGGTGGCACGCGGTTCGCTGCCGCTCCGTTCGTGTTCGATTGAGACGTCATGGGACCACCTCCGCGCTCGGCTCGCGGTGGCCTCACGAAACGCCTGTCTTCGGGCGACTGCCACCGGTGTCAGCTTAGGCGAGCGATCCTGAAAGCGCTATTCCGCCGCTTCGCGTTGCGGCTCGGGCATGTCCATGAGCATCCCAAGTGCATGCAGGTAAGTATCGAGGATCGCTTCTTCTTCAGCCCGCTCCTCGTGACCTTTCTTGCGCAGGCGAACAATCTGGCGGAGCGCCTTCACGTCGAAGCCGACGGCCTTTGCCTCGGAGTACTTGTCGCGGATGTCGTCGGCGATCGCCTTCTTTTCTTCCTCGAGCCGCTCGATCTGCTCAACCATCTGACGCAGTTGCTGCTGCGTTGCCGCGTTCATTGCACTCATGGAAGCCCCCTTCATCGGCCGGTCTGCCGCCCCGTCCGTCCCCCACGTGGGGCGTACGACCGCGGCCGGACGCTAGGCGCGCACTGACAAGACAGCAAGGCGGCGCGGCACAACGATCCCCGCTTTCCCCGTTCGCGACCTTAAGGGCTTGTGCCGTCAATGATCGGTCGGCTTTGCGGTCTCAAAAGCTGCCTTCTGCGCGTCACTCGCCTCGGTCTGATGCGCCGCCCGCCAGGCGTCATAGGG